>JAUQYY010000318.1 GCA_030587505.1 Candidatus Sigynarchaeota archaeon | reverse complement strand
AGAGGCTCTAGGAGGCTAGCAGAAATTACGTGGTTTCAGCTGGGATACTTTGCACTCTGTTGGGAAAAACCTCCGACCCTGAGCTTAGAAACTCAATTAAAGCCAAGTGTTTCGAGTACAGGGAGAGAACGGAACTTCTAAGAAGCATACATGAGAGAGTAAAGGAACGAAGCGAAGTCAGGAGGATAAGTGTGGTTCTACACGGGCCCGAAGTTGGCCTGAAAGCATTGGAGATCATAAGAAGCGCTGCAAGTGAATTGCTGATTATGAGCTACCTCATCTTCGACGTGAAAACCATCAGGGGGAGAGACAGAGTTTACCGGATTGATCTCCTTGACGCCCTCATCCAGAGGTCGGAAAGTGGCGTGGGGGTCAGAACAGTCACCTCACTTCCCGACCCGCAGATCCTGGGGAACAACGCGTTGAGTCAAGGTGACTCCATTAAAAGGCTCTTGAACGAGTCCAATGTGCAGGTTAAGCTCTGTAACTTCGCTCACTCCAAGTTCATTGTCGCCGATGGTATGGTTGTGTGGCGTGGCAGCGCTAACCTGACAGCGATGGGTCTCTCTGGCAAGGGTGATATCGCGGAGGTGACGGATGATGAACACATCGTTGAACACTATTACGCAATGTTTGAGGAACGCTGGCTAAACACCGATAGAAGTTGTTTCGGGTGCGTGGAGAAATCCTGCCTTAAAGAGTACACACCTCCGGTGAATAATAACTTATAACCTTTTTATTTATAAAAGATAACATTTACGTGTAAAACATTTATGAATAACGAGATTCAAGTGGTGATCCACAATCCTAGTCTTGATTACACTTGCCAATAGTTTTAAATAGTTCATCGCGTTTTAATGGTTTTTGACGAGGTGCCATCTCAAAAATGGGTAGTAGTTATGGCATTAAGCGTTTAGTCCTTGATGTTCTCAAACCACACCAACCAGTTTTACCCGAATTCGCCGAATCCCTGGGAAGAGTAGGCGGAGTAGTGGGGGTTAACATAACCCTCATCGAGGTCGACGCCGAGACGGAGAGTGTCAAAATAACCGTGGAGGGAAACAAGCTAAACTACTCCGAGATTAAGGAGAAGATCGAAAACCTAGGAGCGGTTATTCACTCGGTTGACCAGGTGGTGGCGGGAACAACTCTGGTTGAAGAGGTTAAAACAGCTCAAGACAACAACAAGTAAAAATAAGATACTCAGGGATGTTTTGTACACGGCGGAAACCGTAATGGTTGGATGGGCATTCGTGGTACTCGTTTGAGCGCATCGGGCTAATGTAAAATGGTTCTAACGGTAGTTAGGGGGAAGACCATATCTCAGTTTAATGTGGTGTAATTCTTCGGAGAATATCTCTCGCTATGGAGAATGTTTCTCTCGCTTCCCCAGATGAGGCTACGCCGACCGCTGCGGAGTCTATCCCCCCGTGTGAAAAAACGTACTCCAGTGCTTCTCTTGGTTTGAGTCGTCCAGCCGCGAGTGGCTTCATGGCTATGAATGATTTCTCGCTCTCCGACACGATACTGATAACCTTCTCTCTCTGTCCCATGAGGAACCCCGCGGCGTTGAAGGGGAGTAAAACAACCGAAAAGTCGAGTGCGCTTCCCAATAGTTCGGGCAGAGTGTGGTCTGGTTTGTGTGTGGCAACTCCAGGAATAAACCCTTGCTCCCTGATTCTTCCGAACCATGATTCCAGGGTGTTGAAGTCTAGTCTGTCTGTTTCCTCTCCGTGAATCAGAACAATCCTTGTTTTCAGCTCGCTAAGGGCTTCCAATCCTTCTTCGGGTCTATCGAAGGGCAAACTTCCCACGACGGTTAGTTCAACTCCAGTTTCGGCCTGAGCTCGTTTGACGGCCTCGGCTATCTCACTGTACGCGACTAGCTGAACCCCTCTTACACCCAAGTTTACTACCTCGACTACCAGATCTGTGATGTTTCTGGGGTTCTCGAAGAACTTCTTATAGTACTGGTAGGCTCGGACGCCGAACTGCCCGGCTCCCAGAAAGGGTGAGGTTCCCAGCATTATTCTGGGGATGCTTTCCCCCTCTACTTTGAAGGATGGAAAGATTTCCTCTACTCTCACCATTACACCTCTTATAAGCTTCGAATGTACTTCTTTATTTCTTTGCTCATGTACTCCGAAACCAGCCTGCGTATTTCGGGCTTGAAAACGCTGGGCACGATTTTCAGCCTGTCCACAAGCCTGTCCACTATTCCGTCTATGGCCTCGTCCTCGTCGAACACCTCGACGCCTAGAACCGTTCTTATCATCAGCTCCTCGACTGTGAGGCGTACAACGGACAGAATAACAGAGTTTATGACTCCCTCCGGGTCGATGTAGTAGGGGAAATGGCGGTAATCGTATATTCTTATGAATCCGAGTTTTTCCGCAAGGTTCTCACTGTACCACTCGAGCGAGCTGGCCTTTATTCCGAACTGCTCCGCGAACTCCTGCTTGGAGGTGTGGTTGGCGAACGAGAAGGGGTGCCTACTTATAAGGTAGAGGGCCGCAACGAACATGGCGTCCTCCTCCTTTGGAAGCTTAGCCACCCTGAGATACCTGTCTATCAGGGCGACGGCACCGAAAGCCAGAGCGTCCCTCACATCGTTTTTCACGTAGAACTTGTAGGCCTCCCTTATGAGTCTGAGCTGCTCAGCCCTGTGAGTCTCGTAGAATTTTCCCTCCAGCACATCCCGGTAAACCATATTCCGTTCCCACTTTTTTGCACGATTTATCAATTTATTATCAACCTATTTTAAGAAACTAGACTTAAATCTTTCGAAAACACATCCACGGCGAAAAAGAAGGAAGCCGACCACAAGCAGAATAGGGCGGGGGATGATTCTAAACAGGAAATCAGGCTCCACGGTCCCTAACCGGGACGCTGATGGAATCAAAGTATGAGAAACTCCTTTTCAAGCCGGGGTGACAACGAATGCTCCACCCTTGAGCTGAGTTTTTCCAAACATCGTGTGAAAGTATTTATATTTCCCTCCCAAATGGACAGTAATCAGATGATTAGTTGTGATTGGAGCGGGAGAATCATGCTAGAAGTTATCGATTCCCTCTTTCTCATACTTATCGGTGTTTCTATTATTATGTACTGGGTTTTTTGGATTGCTAAGGGCGGATTAAAGGATGGCATACGAACCATGGAGTATGGAACCTATATTACGCCGCACATAGCCGCCGAGTTTGTCACCGCTGCCCTGTGCATCGCCTCGGGAATCGCAATATTCTGGGCTTCTTCTGGGGTTTGATACTGGGCCTTTTCTCATCGGGTATGCTGCTCTACGTAGGGATCAACAGTCTTAACTGGGGGCTAATTTACAGCAAATCCCTGTCGGTGGTCTTCGTGGTGGTCGCTGTTTTTTCGGTTATCTCGCTGATGATCCTGTGGAGCACTTTACAGTTCCCTGGAAGCCTCCGATGGATAGTGTCTTCTCTCCTCTACTAGTTAGAACCTGCAAACGGTTGCTGCTTTCCAACAATTTTTTCTGGTCTGGGGATAAGTAAACTTTTAAAATGTGAGAGAGTGTGATGAACACGCCTATTTTTGTAGGGTGTTTTTCGCTCCCATAGACCTGTTTGGTTTACTGTTTGCTGTTGAACGTTGAGGGTTGGTACTTGAAGGTTTTTATTTTCTTGGGCGTTTGCTTTCTTGTTCGTAGATTTTTTCTAGGGTCCAGCGGATGGTGTTTTTTATCTCGTCGACTCTTTTCTGGTCTCCGTAGTTTCGTATCACAACCTCTTCGAGAATGTCGTTGGGTGCTTTAACCTTGAACTTCAGAGCCTTTTTCTCGTCTAGTTTCTTCTCTTTTACTAGCTCTTCGTCGGCCGCGGCCATACCGGTTAGAATCTTCCCTACAAAGAATGATGCGAAGGGCGGGGCTCTGATGCTGAAGTCATAGTCTGGATTCGGTTTAATCGTGATCATGTTCTCGGATATGAACATCTCTCCCAGTAACTCTCCGTCCTTTGAGAGTATCTGGAACACTTCCTTCTCTTCCTCTTCCTTCTCCATGACCTCTGCTACTTCCGCGGCGGTTTTGAAGCTCTCCTGCATCAAGAGTTCATCGACTATGCTCAGAAACCGCTTCATGCGCTCGAGCTCTTCCTTCCTCTTCTCAATCTCCTCCTCGAGATAGGCCTTCATGTCGGCAAGAGTCTCTACATCCATCTCTCACAACCTCAGCCAACTTACCGAAGATTCAAAAAACAATTCGCGTAAATGGTCACTAACTAATAATTAGGCGCTTCATTTATTTATGTTTCCAGAAGGAAAAAACCCCGCTATTACTAACTGATAACACCCTAGTGTCACATAAGGGTCTTCGAACTTTGTGCTTGGTTAACGTTAATATGAATTTCGGTGTTTCTTAAAAACTTCACAGAAGGTTTAATACTAAACGTTAAAATTGTGTTATTACGCGAGTTTTGCTGACCGGTGCGTTTGGAAACGTTGGAGAAAGCACACTAGCCCACCTGCTACAGAGAGGCTACGAAGTTATGTGTTTTGACGCTATCAGGGCGGACACCGTGGGAAAGATTCTCTTCGTAGGAGGGGGTAAAAGCTGCCAACTGATACAGCGGGAGTATCTCAGGGCCGTCCTCGACGCCATGGGAATCGGAATGCTTCCAGACTCGGCTTTCCGAACCCCAAGGATGATTCAGACTGGTTCTACCTGGACTGGATGGACACCGGCGAGTCCCAGAAGCTGCTCAAATTCCAGACTCTGACCTTCGACGATTACCTCGAAGAATTCAGGAAGGTTCTCGGATACAGGCGATACCTACCACGACTGATACGCCCCATAATCAGGAGGAACCTGCTAAGCGAGTCACCCTACTACAAGAAACCCGAAACCAAATAATCGCATCAACCCTTTTTCCACAGCTAGGAAGGACAGAAAACAGTTCATCATGAATTGACAGATATTTCTTCCTTTTATCTCGGATTCCCGCTTTCAAAATTCCTCACGCTAAAGGTTCTTGTGAGCCTTGAATCTTCACCTTCATCCATAGTGGTTCCAAACTAGGGTTTGAACTCTTTTTCCTCACCCCTATTTTTGCCTCACTTTCCTGGTGTTTGTTTTGATTCCGTCTGTTGCTTGCAGGTTGTTTTGAGAGGCGGTCGTCTGGAATATTTTCTTGCTGGAACCGTTCGAGGGGGTATACTTATACGGTCAAGTGTAATTTAAGAATTGTAGGGACATCGCCGGAGGAAGATGCTTGAAGCGTGTGTACGCGATTTTCAGGTGTCCTAAGTGTGGAAGGTACACGTTCTCTCCCGCCAAGCAGAAGACACGGTTGTGCGGCAACTGCGGAAGCATAATAAAGGTTGACCCCATGAGGTCACAGATTGTTGACGACCCGCGGGAAGCCTCGATGCTCGTGCGAAAGTACAACGCTAGTAAGGACGCCGAAAGCTTCCTAAAAGCTGTTGAGGCCTCACAGAAAGAACTGGAGAAGCTTCTCCCCGAGGAGCCGGTAAAGGTTGAGGAGCTAATAGAAGACGAGGGGGAAACCGTTTCCAGCTCCAGAATCCAACGTCTCACCCTACTCCTGCGGGAAAACTGTACAGCGGAGCCCTTGAGCTTCGACCGAATCGAGGAGCTCTGCCCAAAGTACAAGCTCGACTTCAACTTTGTGAAGGAAAAGCTAACCCAGCTCGGAAAGGAGGGATCCATAATTTTCCCAACCCCCTGGACCGTGAGGTACATCGGCGACGCGGACTCAGGGTACACGGTCATATCTAGGCCCGCTAAACCCCAGGTGCACATGAAGGGAGCCAGCAGAACCCTCATCAAAATACTGTCCAAGTCCGAAAGCCCCCTGTCCGAGGAGGAAATAGTTCAGAGAATGGAGATGCGGGGATACAACCCCGATGAGGCCCGCGAGG
>JAUQYY010000298.1 GCA_030587505.1 Candidatus Sigynarchaeota archaeon | reverse complement strand
CACCGGAATGTGCGGGTACACGGGATAAGAGTCGAAAAACGAATCGACAGAATCATAAAGCCCTCCCAATTCACCGTGAAAGCGTTAACTACGGCTTATCCGTATAAAGGGAAACGCCGGAGCAACACGCACAATCATTTACGCTACACGCCGGCGCTGCCCTGCAAACATTTTTATGCGTATCCACTTCAACATACACCGTGGGTGTCGCCTCCTTCCATGCTGAATGGTGGTTTACAGGCGGCAAGCTCCTATCGGGTCTCAAAGGACCGGGATGGTAGCCGCTTGGGAAAGGTCCAGTCTAAATGAGGGGCTCCCATGGTGCTACCCCTCAAAAACCATTCAAGGCGGAGATGTAAAAAAATGAAGTTGTGTAGTGAGGATGTTGAGCTATTCTATAAACTCTACCACCCGTTACTGATTTATGTTAACAAGAGGTATAACATTGCAAGTGGGGTGAATTCTCTAGACGATTTTAGGGACTTGGAGGAAATAGTTGAGGTCAGGGATAAGTTGTACGAGCACCCAGAGTTAATTGACTCCTTTGTAAGGGAAAATCCTCATAATTTCTCACGCGATGAGCTTGAGATAATCCGTGGCTGGAAAAACTTTGTTAAAGGTGATCTCATTGTTTTCCGCTATTTGAAGAAGTACACCATTTTTCTTGACCCAGGCGAGCCACCAAAGGCTTACGGAGTTCTTGCACTCAAATCCCCCCTCGAGGAAGTTCTCGGACCCTTCCTGCCAATAATGACCCAGGCAGTCCTTCTGCCCTTCAAGGGTAAAATCGTATATGATAGCCTTCTAAGACCGTATAACGTTATTTTTGGCAGCGGTATCCGCCGAAGCTTCAAAGAAGCATATCAAGAAGCTAAACACAGGTTTGGAATTATAACCTCCCTCCCATTCTCAGCTAAAGAGGAGGAGAAAAGCGACGCCGAAAAACTGAAATTCTATCTGAGAAGCGAAAGTAGCCGTGACCAGTACTGGGAGGAAATAGAGGAACTAATCAATAAGGATCCAAGCCTCTTAAAGCTCTACTATCAAGAAATGGGTAAAATTCAAGCCAGAACCATTGGAAAAAGGCTACGCAAGATCGGTATCAGAAGGGGATGGTTTGCCATACTTGAAGATGAAGTTATTACAAGCGGAACAGCAAGGGAAGAAGTTGAAAGAAACGTTCAAACCCTCGTCCCAGAAGAAAAAAGGGAATTCGTTTACATATTTCAATTAAAAGAGAGAAGGTAACGGGTTAACTCTTCCAATAACAAAGAAGTCGGGAAGGGAAAGCCCAATGTTTAAAATCTTCTTCAATTTTCCAATTAGGAAAAGGTGCTATTCTTTATTCAAAGAGCAGATGGTGGAAGAAAGAAAATGAGGGAAAGTGTTTGACTCTCTCCTCGGATGAAGCCTGATCCACGCCGAAGAGTTCCCTCAACCTGTTGAGATACACCTAACCGCCAATGAAGAACAGGAATGGCTACCAAAAACATTTTCGTTACATGCTGGCGCGCTTATCAGATTGCTGGTAGGTATAGCAAAAGGTGAAGGCTCTGAGCCGGGTTCAGAGTTAATGGTTAGGTTTTTGCTCCTTTAGGTACTCTAGGTTTCGGGCGAAGCTCTTTGCGAAGGCTTTCTGGTCGGCTGAAGCGCTGTGTATCTCGATTCTGTTGAACCCGAGTTTTATGTACTCCTCTATTTTTGGGAGGCAGTCTTCAATGTCGGTGCAGATGACCCACCTCTCCGAGAGTTTTTCTAGGGGAATTTTTTCTCCGTGAGATTCCAGAACCCTGGGGTCGTAGAGTTCGCTCTCAAGGACATCGGTTATTAGTGTGCTTCTCCAGCGGGCTATCTGCTTCAGCGCTTTGTCGTAGTCGGGGTCGTAGGAGACGAGGAACTCGATGCCCTTGTCGATTTCGTCGAAGCTTCTTCCCGAGTCTTCGACTCCCTTCCTGAGTGCTGGGAAAAACGTTTCAGTGTAGTACTGCTTCGGGACGGGGAACGTGTAGATGCCGTCAGCTATTCTGCCAGCGGTTCTAGTTGACTTCGGACCAATTGCAGCCATGTAGAGTTTGGGTGGGTTCTCAGCCTTCGTGTAGAGGTTGGCGCTCCTGAGGCTGTAGTGTTTTCCCTGGAAGTTCACGAACTCTTCGTTCCAAAGCCGCTCAATGATTTCAATAGCTTCTCTGAGCTGTTGAGCCCTCTCCCGGTAGGGCGGCCAGGGCAGGCCCAGAGGAATCTCGTTCATAGCCTCCCCTGTACCCACCGTTAGGAATACTCTTCCGCCGGACAGGCGCTGAAGGGTGGAGAAGGATTGAGCCACAATTGCAGGATGGTACCTCGAGAAGGGGGACGTGACCCCAGTTCCTAATTCAATTCTTTTGGTTACGGCTGCGGCGGATGCGAGCAGAATCCAGGCCTGTGACGCCTGAGCGTTTGTGTGGAACCATGGGTGAAAGTGATCACTAGCTGTGACGAAGTCGAAGCCAGCCTCCTCCGTAACCCTAATCTGCTCAACGAGCACCTCGGGAGGATACTCCTCTGTCACCGCCCTAAATCCGAACTTTACGCTCATACTTAACGACCTCCATGCCGAGTAAACGCCACGCTAGGATGATTTCAAAAAGAGAAGAGAAATGTGTTTTACCACCCTTTTTCTCAGGGGATTAAGGGCCCCGGAACTGGTTCGCGTCATAGGAAGGGTGGTCACGCTTCTCATCGTGTTCCACTGTTTGAAGTGCTGTGGTGTAAGAGGGGAATGATTAGAGTTGGAATTCTCCGAGTGAGTACTTCGCTGCGACTTCCTCGTTGAGCTCGACTCCTAGTCCTGGCTCGTCGGTCATCTCGATGAAGCCGTCCTTGATGATCTCCTTGTTGGCTAGCCTCCACCAGATGGGTACGTCGTGTCCGTGGAACTCTAGGACTCCGAAGTTTGATATCGCTGCGGCGAAGTGTGCCTGGGCCATGGTGCCTATGGGGCTTGAGATGTTGTGGGGGGAGACCGTGATTTCGTTCAACCCCGCGAGTTCCGCTATGAACCTTGACGCGCTGGGGCCTCCTGTTTTCAGAATGTCGGGTGTTATTATTCTGATGCCGCTGTCTAGCACCTTCATGAACTCGTACCTCGTGTAGAGGTTCTCCCCGGTGGCGATGGGTGTGCTTGTACTGCTCGT
>JAUQYY010000302.1 GCA_030587505.1 Candidatus Sigynarchaeota archaeon | reverse complement strand
GAAGGAGACAAGTGTCATCGCTTAAACTTTTTACTCTTCTAACCGTGAATATGAACGAAAAAAATATGATGACCAACTGTATGGCGCAGTACGCCAAGAAGCTGGTAGTGTAAACACTTTGTTGTAACGGGTTTACGGGACTCTTAAAAACAAAACAGTAAACCTGGGAGATCAAAAACTTCAGAGGCACAAAAACGATGGGAAGAAGAAGGGTGAATAGCCATAGCTTCGTTTTTATACGGTAAGCGTCCTCTCTTAACAGTTTGCAAACAAAGAGGGATATGAATGGCATTGTGAAAACCAGGGCTCCCACATACGACTCCAATCTTTGTAAGGGGATCCCAACCTGGAAGAGTTGAGACCACAGTGAGACGTTAATCGAGAACCTGACTGTCACAACTACTAGTTCGAAGATGTTAAACAGCGGGTTCAAGACTCAGAACGACCCTGGCCTTTTATCCTTTCCAACTGTTTTTTAATTTCCTCTATTACCTCCGGGTTATTTATATCTAGGTTTTTGAGCAAAAACATTATGGTTGATTCTCCGAACGATTCGAAAAGCCCGCTCAGAACGTGCCTCGCAACCAGCTCCTCGAACTCTTTTCTCGTCAGGGCGGGAGAGTAAACGTAGTGTATTCCCTTCTCTCTGACAAGCTTACGAGTCACAAACTTTTTCTTGTGCAGCCTGTCGAGAATGGTTGCAACTGTGTTAAAGGCAACCGGTCGCCTAGACTTCAGGTCTTCATGGATTTCGCGAACGGACGCCTTTTTGAGCTTCCATACGGTCTTCATAACCTCGGATTCCAGTTCACCCAAAACCTTAGACAAATCCTTCTCGTGGGGTTTGAACTCGTAGATCCTAGGCTTGCTAACCAAAACAATCCTTCCCTTAGACTTCTACCCGAAGCGGTGAAGATTTCCGCTGGCGGATGCTTCTTTTGTATTTTCTTTCACCATAAGGCTTATATACTTAAGTGGATTCACTTTCCTTTAAATTTAACTATGAATAGTAGTTTATACTACAAATTATAGTTTCCTTACAAACAGATTGAAAAGGGAAAAGGAATGAAAAAACTGGCGCTACTAGTAATACTTGCACTAACAGCAGGCCTATCGGCGCTCATGGTCATACAGGTTCAGCCGGTTTACGCGCAACCCGTGACACACACGTACACCTTTTCGGAAACCGTAGACGGGACTCAAGTGGACTTCAACATCACAGTCGACCTAGGAGTCCTTATAGACGGTAACATAGCGGGCTGGTTCATGCGGATCTACGCAAACAGTAGCGGTTCACTGCAGAGCATAACCATAAACAGCGTGTCTAACGGGACCCAGATAAGCAGAGGATTGTTTTTCCCGGTGTCTAACGCTTTCGAATCGGATGAAAGTATGATGTCGCTCTCCCCTCTTAACAACACTTTCACAGCTGTGAAGTATGAGAACGTACTGTTACCCGAAAACACCGCCGGGCTTCCGTCTCAAACCTCGTTCAA
This sequence comes from Candidatus Sigynarchaeota archaeon, assembly GCA_030587505.1. Classification (GTDB taxonomy): domain Archaea; phylum Asgardarchaeota; class Lokiarchaeia; order Sigyniarchaeales; family Sigyniarchaeaceae; genus Sigyniarchaeum; species Sigyniarchaeum tengchongense. The sequence goes on along the minus strand of JAUQYY010000302.1, from coordinate 2,991 downwards.
CCTCAGCGTCACAATAGAAACGTTTTCTGGGAGCAAAACTGTTCACCTTGCAAGTGACGTTCCGGTGATTTCCTTCGTGCTTCCGAATCCGGGCAAAGCACCGCCCGAGGTCAACTATTACCTGCTGGTTGCCTATCTCTTGGCATTTCTTTTGCCTGTGTCCTTCGTCCTTGTGAACCGGTGGCTGAAACTCCGGAAGCTGAAGAGGGAAAGTGTGGCAGAGGTGTAGTGTGAGATGCGAAACAGAATCGTAACCTTTCTGATAATACTTGCAGTGATTCTTGGGATCACCTTCGCTGTATATCTCCAGCCGGAACCCGCACCCACCTATCCGAACACGCCATTCGTGCTTTACTACCTTCGGCAGGAGTACACGGTGCAAAGCAATGGCACCGCGAAAATCAGCGGATTAACGTCCAGTGTGGTTTGGTTTCAGGGCCACTCTGATCCAAACACTGTAATTGTGGCTGAGAGAGACGGCTTCGACCAGGTTCGGTACTGTAAAGTGAACCTCTTCACGCGAGAGACAAACACCACCGGGGAGTACTTCCTGTGGTGGATTCCCCCATGGCTGTCAACAGGGACTCCCGTAAGCATAGGCAACAACACCGGATTAGTCGTCGGTGAAAGCGAGCTGAGTGTACAGCAGTTGGTCAGGAACACTAAGGTGGTCTTCTATTCGGGTTCGGACAGAACAATCATCGCCAACTACGATGCACACAGCGGCTTCCTCATACAGCTGGAAATCCGGGAGGGGAATCAGATGCAAATATACCAACTACAGTCCACACTGGGTGCATCTCTAGGGGTTTCTAACTACTACTACGCACGTGTAATCTTTCTCTGCCTGTTCATACCATCGTTTGCCATCTTTCTTCTGATGCTTCCATGGCCTTGGAGAAGATGGAGCAAAAGCCTGCAAAGGTTCCTGAGACGAAAAATCTAGGAGACGTGAACCATGTTAGCGATCGAAACTCGTAACCTGAGGAAGGTGTTCGGCAATTTCCACGCTCTAAAGGGAGTAAACATTGAGGTGCCAGAGGGGAAATGCTACGGGCTCCTAGGGCCCAACGGTGCGGGAAAGTCGACAACAATCAAAATCATCCTAGGGCTGCTCACCCCAACAGAAGGCGAAGCCCGAGTATTCGGGTACAAGGCGGGTTCATTCAAAGCTAGGCAAAAGATAGGCTATCTGCCCGAGAGGATAGGATTCCACGACCACATCAAAGTTATTGACTTCCTCCGATACATAGGAATACTTTCAAACATGCCGTCAAGCGAGTTGGATGAGAGAGCCGAGGAACTACTGGAGTGGGTTGGCCTAGGCGGATGGGGTGAGTCACCAATAGGAAACCTGAGCGCAGGAATGAAGCAGCGCCTAGGGCTGGCTCAGGCGGTGATGGGCGACCCCAAGCTGGTTATCCTTGACGAGCCTACCAGCAACCTTGACCCCATAGGGCGAAGCGAGATACTCGAAAGAATCCGAGACATAACGAGGGAGGGAAGAACGGTGTTCATGTCCAGTCACGTTCTCCCCGAGATCGAAGTCGTCAGCGACTACGTTGGAATCATACACAGGGGTGAGATGATAAAGCAGGGCAAGCTGAAAGACGTAAAAAGAGAGGCTATAGAGCGAGGAAGACACAATTACGAGCTCATAGTAGACAGACCCGAAGCAATCATGCACGAACTCCAAAAGGCACCCTACATATCAAACGTCGCCAGAAGCGACGAAAGCATACTCATTCAAGCATCCGACGAGGACAAACTGGGTCGGAATCTGCCGAAGCTGCTACTCGACGCCAAGGTTCGCCTCATCAAATTCGCTCCCTTAGGCGAAAGCCTCCAAGACGTCTTCTTACAGATAATGGGAGAGATGCAAAATGTCGAAAAGGGTTAGAACCCAGCAAATACCCGAAAAACGCCTGACGGAAGAGGAGCCACTAAGTGAAAGGGTACTCAAAATTCTGAGCCAGTCCGCCAGGCTCTTCTGGGAAGAGGTAAAAAACTCCTACAGAACAAAATCCTTCCTCGCCTTTGCAGCCCTAATGGTCCTGCCCATGCTAATAATTCTCATATCATACGCGGTGACACAGTACCCCACCATGTTCAACAGGGTGCAGATAAGCCTCTTCCTAAACGGCGTTTTCCTCGAGGACGGGGCAATACTAACCTTCAGAAATATCTTCGCAGAAACCATGGGCGTAGGCTTCCAAATGACAGGCTTCGCAACGCTATACTACACAGGCGTCCCCATAATCGCCGTGGTAACAATCCTAACATCCGGCATCATCGCGGGCGAGCGAGACAAAGGCACCCTACCAGTATACTTCGCAAAACCAATCTATAAAACCCAACTCGTACTAACAAAGTATCTCGCATTCGCATTCATCAGCCTAATCCTCACAGCCTTCGTGTTCTACACCATGTACCTCGCGCTCGCACTTTCCATCCTGGGCCCGCTAGGAATACTCCCAGAGGGACTAACTTACACGATATACGCTGCAAACAACATGATCATAGTCACATGGGTGTTCATCCTCGCCGTAGGCTCCGTAACCACCCTCTGCTCCTCCCTCGTAGACCGCCCAATCCTAGCAGGCGTAGTATCCCTAGTATACCTCCTGGTAATCTCCTTCTTCTCAAGAATCCTAATAGTTTTCTTAGGATCAGTAGCCGAACCACTAAAATACCTAAACCTCTCAGGACTAGCGAACAGCATACTAAACGTAAACATTATGGGAATAGACTACTACAGAGCAGTATGGAACATAATCACAAGAGCGGGATTCCTATCCAACCTAATCCTAGGACAGCTAATAGACCCAACCCTCGCAGCCACAATCCTAACCACAATAATACTAGCAACACTCACAGCCGCCTGCATAATCACACAAATACGCGAAGTAAAATAACCCCACCCTCTTTCCTCTACCCCTATTTTTTAACACTCCATAGAAAAGAAAAGCAACTTACCAGAGAAAAGGTAAG
>JAUQYY010000300.1 GCA_030587505.1 Candidatus Sigynarchaeota archaeon | reverse complement strand
CGTTGCAAAGGATATCGACAGCAAAACGCTGACAATACAATACCTAGACACACTCAGAAACATAGCCACAGGAAGTTCGAAAAAATACGTTATACCCACTGAGCTGCTTAACATCACCGGGCAGGTCGGGAAGATAATTGGCAGTGTCAGCAGCGGTTCAAAAAGCAAAACTAAACCTGGGCAAGAGTGATAAAGATCTAAAATGCAACAAACCTAAAAAATATAAAAAATATAAGAATGCCTTAAACAACACCTTTTTAATAGACTAGGAGAATATATCAACAAAAGGTAAAAGGGAGCGATTAAAGGTGCTTAGGTCAATTTTCGCATTCATAGTGTGTCTTGCAACAATGTTCGGAATCATATACTTCGTGGCTATGGGTCACACCCTGATGAACTTATACAATGCTTATACCTTGTGGCTATTGCCATGGGAAAGCGGCGGGCAAACGGCTGCGTTCTGGACTAACGTTAAGTTTGCCGTAACAGACTACTTGATACGCCCATACTCGTTAGCGACAGCAGGTCCGCCTGCACAAACCTTTGTTCCAATAGCAGCTCTGAGTCTAGCCGGCTTCATATCAGGGCTCATAACCAAGCATCCGATGAAGGCCATAATAATCGGAATAATCTGTTCTTTCATAGTGGTGGTCGCGTATTTCTTCTGGAGCATTACAAGTGCTATAGACTGGAGTGTAATATTCGGTATTGTGACAGCAGTCACTGGTTGGGACTATGCTCTCCTGTTCGGACTACCAGCGGGCTTGGGGATGATAGGCGGTCTAATTACCCGAGAGTGGTAAGTTCCACCCCCTTTCTTTACTTCCCATTTTTTACAACCCTCGAAAAAGAAAGATCTCCGGAAACTAGAGGGCACTACACCAACGCTACGAGGAGAAAGTCTCGTGGAGAATGAGACACGTATCACAGCGAAGGAATAACACGCTTTACTTGTTTCTTGTCCAAAAATCTTTCCGGGTTTATTCCCATAGTGCTTGTACGGCCCTCTTGTCGAGCGACTCGGGTTTAACCATCTCATCGAGTTTTTGTGAGACATCCTCGAATTCTTCGAGGTTCCCATCAAAGTTTTTTACAACCAGCTTTTTCTCGCGGAATATTTTGAGTAGGGCGTCCATTATTCTCTTGGCGTTCGCCTGGTCTTTTTTAACATCGTCTACAACTATTACTACCGTGATTTCCAAATCATCGTCAGACTGGAATATAAACGTGTACTTACCTAGGTTCATGCTGTGGAGCTCTGTTTCTTTTTCTTGCAGCAGGTTCTCTGCGAAGGATTGTATCGCCGAGAAGAAACCCGCCACTAGGTCAGAGTCTGCGCTGACCGATTGATAGTCTTTGTGGAATAGCAGAAGACCCGAGGATTTAAAGACGTAAAGGTTTCTTATGGCCATAGTTTTTCCCTACTTTTTCCCCTAACTTTAAATCTTTTTAATTTTTCCATTCGAGAGCTTTTATAAAAACCTTTTAACTTATTGGTTCAGCACTATACATAAAATCAACCTATTAACATTTCGGGTCTTCTAAGTTTAATCCACAAAAAAATGAAATAAACGCAAGCAACTCTTATGTTTCCGATAAAAAGCTAAATGTCACCTGAGGATTACAATATTTAATATAACAATTTTCTAGTATTAATTCTAAAAAAATCACCGGAGGAGTGAAGATTGAAATCATTGAAGAATTACGGGTTAAAAGCGGTGGCGCTTATAAATATGGACCAGGAGTACGGACCCATGCTGAAATGGGAAAAAAGCTTTGACGGTAAAACATCCATCCAGGAGATGCTGACAGAGTTTTACACGATGTTTATGGTTGGGATGCACCGTGACATCGTGCCCAAAGCCATAGTCTTCGAGGACAAAAACGTGGTGGTTTCTTCATATAATTATAATCTTCTCTGCTTCCTACTCAGGCGCGGGGCGGATATTGAAAGCTTTATGTCTCACGCAGAGAGTATTATGCAGAAATATGGAGGCGACCCACCAAAAATTTCCTGCCTGAGAAGCCTTGCGGCACGGATCAACCGGTTCTGGAAGAGAAGTCACTAATCCTTCTTTCCCTTTAATATTTAGAGTTTCGGAATATATATACTCCGTTTTTTGATTTTTGATATTTGTGAAAATCGTGTCTCCCGTTCATGCGTAAGGGAGTTTTATTGTTTCGAGAGGTGTGTTATACCGCTTTAGAGTTTTCTATGGAAATAGGTGTTTTGGATGACGTTTTAAATTAAACTTAGTGTCAGTTTTAATATATTTTTGGTTCTTAGGGGGTTTTTTGAGAATTTTCCTATCATTTTTGAGATTTTCGCATATGAAATTTTCGATAATTGTGAAATTCTCAATTTCATGGGAAAGTTATATATACATATGAACCTATTTTTGTATACTAACCACAGAATTATTTCTAATTCTGTACACACGCTACACAATGGGGATAGCGATGTGGAAAAAAGCGGAACTCACCAAAGCCCTCAAAAGTATTGGAGCACCAGAAACGGATTCAGCCCTACACGAAATCTGTAAATGGTGCGGATGGTACCAGAAACTTGAAGTCAAGAGTCTATTCGGAAGGCGTGTTAAAAAACCATACAAAAGTTGTCCTAATTGTGGCTGCCCCACAACAATAATCCCCGATGAAATAGTTTATGCTTGCGCGGTTTGTGGAAGAATATTTATTGAAAAATATGTTGTCTCCATTGACAAAGTAAAAAACGTTTCCTCTGTAGAGTACGAGTACGAATGTTTTCACTGTGGAAACACGTCAAAAATAACCGCGCTTCACCTCTGTGGCGATGGTGTACTGGGAGAATGTGACGCTCTGCTGGTAAGAGGAGAAGAAAAACCAATCGGATTCGAATGTATAAGATGCCGCAAATTCATTCCGAATACGAAAATCTAGCTTAAAGAGGAATATCTCCAATTTAAGTATAAACCCTATTTTTCAGGAAAGTAAATCGAGATCGCATCGTGTTAGAGGATCACGATACTGAAATATTCAGGCGTGGTAGTAGGGGTACAGCAGTATGACGGGTTTAGGTAGAGTAACAAATTTAAGAGTAGCATAGCTTCTATAACTTCGAAGGTATACAAGAACTGTTGGGGGTCTACCCTTGTCAGTAGCGTATGACATAGCAAGGAAGAACGTTGTTATCTGCAAAGCCGACGAACCTCTCTGCGAGGTTGCAAGAATGATGGTTGAGGAGGAAGTCGGATCGCTTCTCGTAGAGGATGACTCAGGAGAAATAGTGGGTTTAATAACGGATAGGGAAATCTTCAGGGTGATAGCCGAGGGAGAGAATCCGAAGGAACTCATAGCGGAGGATGTGATGAAGAGCCCAGTGTTCACTGTGAACAGGAATGCTCCGATATTAGAGGTTCAGATGATTTTCGAGCAGACAAATTCTGAGAGAATCGCTGTAGAAGACGGAGGGAAGATTATAGGAATGATTAGCAGGAAAATTCTTGACAGGTTAAAGGCAATGAGAGATTCGGGTAAACCCCTACCAGTGTAATTGCAGGCTTTATCTTATTAGGACAAACAATAAATGTTATACAAAGAATTGAATGTTAAGATTTATTTATAAAGAAAAAGGGAAAGGCATCCAAAAACGGACTCAAACACGCAGGTAGCAATCATATGCTATGGGAGGTAATACTTGATGGGTGAATCCCCCCGACTTAAAAGATGGGGATTTAACAAGCTGGGAGAACTGTATCGGAAAGGAGACGGGGAGAAGGAGAAAAAAAAGCTAGTCCGTAAGCTTGAAAAGATTACTAAAAAGATTGGTGCTACCATTAATACTTTTCCAAAAGTAAGCATCTGCGTACTAAACAACGAAGGAACAATCGTTTACTGTAACAGGCTTTTAAAGAGAGATATGCTTGAGTTCATATCCACATACGTAAAAAGAAACCATGATATTTTTCCGGATGGTAGCTACGCCATACCGAGAAGCGACACCTCCTTGGTGATTTGGAAGCTATCGGAACACGCGGCCATTGTGATACACACGGAGGGAGGAGTAGGAGCGCTTCTATCTGTAACACCCTACATTATGCGTTTCTCGAAAAAAATTAGTGAGATTGTTGTGAAGCTGAGCGCATTTCCACGCGAGGACTTCTTGAAGCTTTATGTAGATAGTGATGCCGATTACATTTTTTGGTACGATGTTTTTTCTTTTGTTGGCGATAACGAGGGGCATAAATCCGAAAAGTTTTTAGAAATGTTTGGAGAGAAAGGGGTTAAAGTACTGGAAGAGATGGATGGCAGAAAAAACGTTAAGGAGATCTCGGAAAAAACGGGGATTTCATTGGAGGTCGTCAAGGAGATTATTAGGCAGGGTTTGCACCAAAACCTAGTTAAAAAGGTTCAACAGTACCCTTTGGTTAAGAGACTCGACAAGGGTAGCTTGTTACTCTTTGGGATTGACCCAGCCTACACTAACTTCTACAGGAATCTCAGAAGGCTCTGTAATGGGAAAAGAACATTGGAGGAAGTGGCGAGTATCCTTGAGGTTCCGGAAAGTAAGCTCGTAAATATTCTTGAGAGGATAGGCAAATATGTTGAATGGATTAGGAAGGTGGAGTAAATGAAGATTGGATACAGATTATTAGTGGTTATCGCGGCATTACTTGTAATCCCACTGATTTTACTGACCCTCGTTCCTACATCAGCCCTGAAGGTATCCGTTAGGTGGCCAACGGGATTGGAGCAGCACATAGGTCCGGTAACCGTGGTTATTTCCACCACAGGGGACATTATGACGCTGAGCGAGTTTTTTGGGAGTAATCCCCTACTGGCACCCATCGTGATAATTCTCTTAGCAGTTGGGCTCATATTCCTGACACTGGCAGTTATTCAGACGTGGAACTTATCCTCACTTGTTGCGAGAGGGGATTTGTGGGAGGATTGGCGATTTACAGCATTCGCCATAGCGGCTCTTCTGTACGCGGGTTACATAACTCTGATATGCTTTGTTTGGGGCATCGTGAACAACAATTTCTCAATCTTCAACAATCCGATATTCCTCATCCCGGTGATCGCTTCTCTGATAACCGCGCCCATACTTATCACCATATCATTCTACAGATTCAGAAAGAAGGTGGAAGAGTTCATCAGAACAATAGAGTAGCGGACATAGTCACAATGGGTCAGTTTCCACTAAAATGTTAAAAGAAACGAACACGATTAATAATTGTACCAGTACAATGAGGAAACCGAATGTATGTGTTAGAAATCCTGGACAACTGGGTCAAACTACAAGAAGCAGAGGGAAGTTCCGGGAAATCTAGGTTTGTGAGAATGACCGATGAAATAGGAAAAACAGAAAAAGTAATTAAGCACCGGAAATTCCTTCGGAATTCTGCTCTAATAAAGAAGGAAAAATGCAGATTCAAGGAACCGGTCTAGACTCGTTTCTGTACCTTTCCAAGAAACCATTTCTGGATTCCTGGATGATTCTGATTATGTGTTAATTGGGTGAAGGTATTACTTCTTAGCTTTTTCCTCAAGCTCTTTAATTTTTGATTCGAACATCTCTGCGTAGACGTTTTCACCCAGGTCTCTTGAGATTATAGCCGCCATACGGTACAGTTTTAACGCTTCCTTTAGTTCTCCCTCAAGCTCATGCGTTTCAGCCTGTGCAAGAATGACACTTCTTCTTCCGTCCAGTTCCTTTTCCGTTTCTCTCCTCAGCTTAGCCAATTCGGGGTCGTCGGGCATTCTCCTCCAGTCCAGCTTGCCCACGACCTCCTCTGAGGGCGACCAGCTTGCTCCCATGGCCTCCCCCTGCTCAGGGTTGCTATTCACCTTTATGAGGCCCTGCAGTCTGGTGACGAAGTTTATCCAAAAAACCTTTCTGAGGGAAGCGTCCCAGTCGACTCTTGCTGTGTAATCGTTAGGTTCGCCGGTCAGGGAAATTCGCCCATAGCTTTTATCAAAGTCCCTGTCTATTCGAACCTCCATTGTTCCCTTTTTCTTGTCCAGTGATTTGATTTTGTATCCTTGCTCTGAAAAGAAGCCTTTGAGATCCTCGAATATAGCTTCAAAGTTTGTGTTCATTCCAACATACTTCTTTTCCCAACCAGGCAATGTTCTTCCTCCTATGGTTCGAATGAAAATCCAGCCGCCTTCGAACCGTTGCGTCACACCAAAACAATCAGTTCTGGAAATGTGATTCTGTTTCTTCCTGCTGGAAACTAATAATAATTTTGAGTCCCAAGATTTATTTAAGTTACGAAGGATGGATCCCATACGATAGGAAAAGTTTGAAACAGCACTTAGCGCGAAGCGGACACAAAAGTGCGATTGTGAGAATCCCGTTTTAAAGATACGTGTTCAAATGCACTCGGACATTCTTTAAGTTAAGGAGGGCTCCCTCTATGAAAGTGTCTAATGGAATTTCAAGTTACAACAGTCTATTTGAAAAACTGCTGAGCGAGCTGGTTCTTCCACCGGAACAGCATCCGAGATTTAAAATCAAAAAGTTGTATCATTTAACAGGGATGGAGAGAGGAAAGACGATAGTTGCCTTGTTTAAACGGTTCACCCGGATTGATAAGTTGAAAGTTCTGGATGTCGGATGCGGTTCTGGGGGAATCTCCGTAGCTTTCGCCGATGAGGGGGCGCATGTTGTTTCAATCGATCTAAACAAGAATTACACTAGGATCACAAAGGTCAGGGCGTGTGAGAAGAAAGTTCACCTAGATGTGGTGTATGCTGACGCGTGCAGCTCTCCCTTCGGGGAAGGGACGTTCGATATTTTGGTGTGTAACGATGTCGTTGAACACATCTCAAAAGTTAACAAATTCTTTTCTGAGGTAGGTAGGCTTCTGAAGCCCGATGGCTTGGCCTTCATCGAAACGCACAACAGGTTTTCGCCTGACATTATTCTCAGCGATCCCCACAGCGGTCTACCCCTCGTGGTTCTTCTCCCCAAAAGGGTTGCAGATTCGGTGGTTCGAAGGTGGAGCGGGCTTGAAAACTCCCTGTTTTACAACGCTACTTACCTCGACCTCGTCAAGAAGCTTGATAAAAACGGCATCGAAATCTTCTTCGTAGACCTGCAGGCATACTTAAAAGAGGCGAAAACCCCGCACACCCGTTTGCCCCCATTGTCACTGACCCAAAAGTTGATGGGGAAAGCTAGGGAGTTATTCATTCCTTTAATTGACTTTTGGATAAAAAACATTTATGTGAGATTGTTTATTCCAGGATGGAGGTTAGTCGGACGAAAGAAAAACCGGAACTGAAAACACATTTATTTTCCGTCTTCACATTTATTAAGACCGAACAGGTTTCGGCGTGATTTCAGCAGAAGGAGTGGAGCAAATTACTGCTAGTTCTCCGAATCTTCAAGCGTAACTGGTACAGTTTTGCACCCCTACTCGGTGCGATCGAGAGAGACAAAAGATTCGAGAAACTTTCGGTTTATTTTCTCAGAGATTTCAAAAACCTGTCTGAGCCCAGATTTAAGGAGATGGTTGAAGAGCACGACAGAACAATCTTTGCGTACTCTTTTTTCACAACACAGGCGTCGATGGTTCTGAAGGAACTGAAAAAAATCTCAGGTTACACGTCTCGTCTTGGAAGAGAAAGATTCACATTAGTCGCAGGAGGCCCGCACCCCAGCGGAGACCCGAGGGGCACACTGAGAATGGGTTTCGACGTGGTAACCGTTGGGCCCGGCGAAGCTAGTTTTCCCGAACTCATTCACAGCATCCAACGCGGTGAACCTTTGTCAAGTGTTCCAAGCGTAGCGTACCTTCAGGATACCAGGATGGTGAGAACAGAGAGAGTGGAGCTACACTTGGATGAGTTTTACGGCTTTTCCAGAAGGTTTGACATGTTCCCGCCGATTGAGATCAGTCGCGGATGCCCACACGGATGCAGGTACTGTGAAGTCTCATACATGTTCGGCAGAAAAACGTGTCACAGAAGCGTGAAGAACGTGGTAAGACACCTAGAGGCCTACAGGGAGCGTTTTAAGAACAGGGGGCGTGTCGATGTTAGATTCATCAGTCCGAACTCGCTGTGCTACGGCTCCAGCGACGGCCTAAAAACTAATTCCGAAGCGATTGAGAAGCTTCTGAGCAGCGTTAAGTCTCTTGGTAACGTTAGGGTTTTCTTCTGCACTTTTCCCTCTGAGGGAAGACCGGAGAACCTTAACGAAAACGTTGCGGGGATAATTTCGGAGTACTGTAACAACAGGATTGTAGCTATCGGGGGCCAGTCGGGAAGCAACCGCGTGTTAGAGTCGATGAACAGAGGACACGCCATAGAGGACGTGTATGAGGCTGTGGACTGCGCACTCGGCAACGGTCTAGGCGTCTCCGTGGACTTTCTTCTAGGGTATCCCACGGAAACCAGGGATGACCAGTACGAGACATATGAGGCTATCAAGCACCTTTTCAGGAAGGGTCATGTTAAGGCTAGACTCCATTATTTCATGCCCCTAGCGGGAACACCCCTAGCTCACAGTAAGCCCGCCCCGCTGGATAGGGAGGTGCTGAGCGAGCTGCACAAACTTGGCCGGGGTGGAAGAATCTGGGGACAACTGGAAACACAGATGAGGGCCTCAAAAAAGATCGTCGAGTTCCTGAGCCTAAAGGAACAGACCGAATGAAAAATGGGGACGGCTTACCGTCCAGATTTTTTAGCGTAGTTCAGCTCGAAGTCGTACTCTGTGGTTAGGCCCAGCTCGTGAAGCCTTTCGTTTGCTTCCTTAAAGCTTCGCGTGTCCTTGATTGCCTTAGCAACGGGGCTCAGCTCGTATACTACTCTCGTGTCGAAGTAGAACGTCAGAGTTGAAAGGATGGACAGCTCCACGCTGCGGGTTCCGCCTCTTATCTTAAATGTGCCATGTTCACCCCTCCACGCGCGAAGGGGAAGAAAGCTCGCCTCCGTCTCTACGTACCTTTTAGCCTCCAACATTTTAGCGAAATCCTCGGGAGTCATACCCCTCGCCCCCAAATACCCGGAATTCCTAGCAACGAGTTCAAATCTCTCCACGAGCTCGTTTAGCGTGAGTTCACCGTCGCAGCCCGGTGCGAAAACGGCAGTAACCGTTGGAACTTTTAAGAATCTCATGGCGGAAAGTATCATAGCGTCACAAAGGGGGCTCTTAAGCCCCACCTCATCACCGCAGGCGAGTATGTCACCCCCCACATCGACGCCAATTATGAGGCCCAGCTCCAGTTTCTCGGCAGTTTTTTGTAATCCACTCGAAATATCCATAACACCCTTAGAGACATCAACAATTACGGTTCTCGTCCCAAGAAATTTTGCCATGTTGCTGCACTGGAAATACACGCCGTCGCGGGTGTGAGAGTTTTCGTCCACATAAGCCGTACTCTTAGATATCCTCTCTATGTTCAGTATATCGTCTATCGATCTCGGTCCCGGTGTCGGATCATACACTATGCGCTCCCAGCTCACACCACCAAGAATCGTCTCCACTCCGAGAACATTGAGGTACCCGCTGGTTGGTAGCGTACCCATAATGTCTCCGCCGCCGCCAACCCCTAAAACCAGCGCCTTTCTTGTTTTAGAAGCGAGTTTATCTAGGGATATAGGCATTTCCATCTCCACGGAAAAAATTTACAACCTGGAAGGTTTTAAACTGAACCTCTTAATTAGATGAAGCATCTCAGCACTTAAGATTTGCAACTTGGAATTGAGGTACTCGGTCAACACACTTTCGGCGGTAACCTGTCTTCCTTGAAGAGCTAGATTTGAGAAAAAGAGGATTAGCCTAAGAAAGCTATGAAATTTTCTCTTCGAATACCTCTATTCCTTTACCTGTTATGACCATAACGTCGATTCCTTCTCCCGATAGGACGTCTCTTTTCGCCGCGGCCCTTATTGCCCGAATCGCGAGGTCCTTTCCCTCGTTTATGTCTATACCTTCCTTGTAGTATCTCTCGAGGGTTCCCAAGGCTATTTCGGAGCCTGAACCGGCAGCCGCGTAGGAGTCTTTCAAGAGGGACCCCAACAAGTCCAGAGTGTAAATTGTTGGACCCTTTTCATCCACTCCGCCAACGATGGTCTGGCTGAAGAAGGGAGCCATCTTTCTCTCGTAAAGTATGTTTGAAAGAAGTGTGGCAGTAGCGTGGACACTTATGGGTTTACGCATTTCCATGGCATACATCCTTGACATGGCCTCTAACTCCTTCGAAAGGACCTGCATATCTGCCACGAGCCCAGCGACTGCGATTCCGATTCTGTCTGTGATTTTGAAAACCTTCTTACCGGTTCGACTCATTATGAGTCTACCGTACGTGACTCGCTTTTCGGCGGCTAGCACCACTCCGTCCTTACAAACTATTCCCACTATGGTTGCGCTCTCTGGATAACCAGACATTTTTTGAACCTCTCCTTTAACTCTTCAAT
>JAUQYY010000297.1 GCA_030587505.1 Candidatus Sigynarchaeota archaeon | reverse complement strand
AGCCTTCGGGTTCAGCTTCCCGTTATCATGGTTCTTGATGCCGATTGTTCTTAGCTGTCTTATGGTTGTTCCGTACTTCTTCATGTGCGCTGTGGCTATGGTCGCGTATAGCCCGGGGAAGGTGGCCCCGACGGGGAACTCGTACTCTACGTCGCTCGCGGCTCCGAGGGTGTCTGTCACCCTAGAGGTTGGGAGGTTTGTCATTTTCTCAACGCCGGCGACGCAGACAACATCGTGTAGGCCGGACGCTATGGCCATTACGCCGCACCTTATGGCGATCCCGCTACTGGCGCAGGCTCCCTCGGTTCTGGTTACGGGTTTGGGGACAAGCCCCACCCAGTCTGCCATTATGGGACCCGTGTGCACCTGTCCCTCGAAGAGGTCGCTTGAAAAGTTTCCCAGAAACATTGCCTCGATGTCCTTGTTGTCTATACCGTTGTCCACCGAATTTCTCGCATCGATGAACGCCTCAACAAAGAGTTCTCTGCTGGTTTTGTCGGGGAAAGCGCCAAACTTTGACATTCCAGCCCCGATTAGCGCTACTCCTCTTGCCAGTTTACCCATTCTCTTCGCACCACTCTCAAAGTTTTGAGTAACCGTATCCACACTACTTACATCGGGTTTATAACATTTTTCACTGTCTCAAAGATTCCGAAAAGTGTATCAGAGTTCCATACTCCACTCCAATTCCCTAGGATGGGGGCGTCGAGTTTTTGGGAGTTTCTCGGGTGTTTATCCCTCGGAGAACTCCTTCTTCTGCTTTTGTATTTCTTCCATCTTCTTCTCGTATTTGTCTTTGAGCTTCTGGTACATTTCAATGTCTATTTTTCCGCTCATCCACCGGTTTTTCAGCTCCTCCAGTATGACCCGGGTCGCCTCTTCTTCGCTTTCGAGGTCCCTAAGCCGCTCCTCCCTCTCGTCGGGTACGGTAACTTCCTCTTCGGGTGGAGGCCTCTCCGCCTCTTCCCCTTCTTCCACCGCCTCACCCTCAATGGAAGCGACCCCGTAACCGGGCCCCGGCTCCTCCGAAACCTCTTCTAACTCTTCCAAATCCTCCTCTGCCTCGGCTGTACCGTAAAGCTCCTCTTCTGCCTCTGGCTCCGGTACTCTGGGTTCGGGTTCCTCTTCCTCCTCCCAGACGTAAGCCTCCTCCGCTTCGGTTTCCTCCTCTTCTATGGGTATTCTCACATTGTACTGTGATGGTGCTGTGCTTTTGGGCTCCGGGTACGGTCTTGACCAGTACGGGGGCCGCTCATCCCTGCGTGGCGGGATTGGAGGCTCGTGTCTTCTCGGCCTCCGCTGAGGAGGTGGTCTTGGGGGTGCTCTGCTGCTTGATTCCAGTGCGCAGAAGAGGGCTAGTCCCAGAAACAGTATGGCGAAGGCTAGCGGCCAGAAAATGAATAAGCAGACTATGAACCCCAGAATGGTTAGGCAGAGAACCACGCCCGCTCCTGTACTCATACCGTTTCCCATAAGAATCCCTAAAGATACTTCCCAAGAAGCTAATAAAACTCTTTTTATTAAGCACGAGAGGAGAGTGAATCGATTTATAAACAGTAACTACGTAGAGAAACTCAACTCACCGTGAACCCATTCAACAGGTGTGGCGGCAGGCAGCGTCCACACCAAGACCTCAAAACACTCGGGAGATGAGAAGAAATGAGTGAACACCTTTCGCTACTTGAGAAGCTCATATCCACTCCGGGAGTCTCCGGATTCGAGCAGGATATAGCTCAGCTCATAGTTTCCCTGATTGAGGACCACGTTGACGAGGTGAGGATTGACCGGCTGGGAAACGTCCTCGCAAGGGTTTCAGGAAAGGGTTCAACGAGAGTCCTCGTAGATGCTCACACGGATGAGGTGGGCTTGGTTGTCAAAGCCATCGACGAGAAGGGTTTCATAAGGTTCGGAGTGCTTGGGGGCCTGGACAGCAGGGTTCTTCCGGCTCAGAGAGTGGTTATCCACACGAGGAAGGGAAAGGTGAACGGCAGCATAGGGTTCATACCGCCCCACTTCACCGAGGCGGGTGAGCGGGAAAAGGCGCCGCGGGCGGAGAACCTTTTCATTGACATCGGAGCCACGAGCAGAGAGGAGGCTGAAGAAGCGGGTGTGAGAATAGCGGATCCCATAACCCTCAAGCGTGGACTGGACAGGCTCCTGGGCACCAGGATCTGCGGCAAAGCCTTCGACGACAGGCTGGGATGCCTCGTAGCGATAGAGTGCATAAAAAGCCTCGAGGGGCAGGACCTCGAAGCGGACGTGGTCTACTCTTTCAGCGTGGAGGAGGAACGGGGGCTGCGTGGAGCAGTTGTTTCAACCTACAGCCTGAAGCCCGAAATCGCGTTCCCGCTGGACGCCACGAGCGCAGCTGACTTCCCGGGAGTGAAGCCCTTTACCACAACAATAGAGGTGGGGAAGGGACCCGTGATCAGGGCCGTCGACGTGAGATTCGTCTCAGACAGGCAGCCGAGAGAGATGCTCATCGAAACCGCGGAG
This sequence comes from Candidatus Sigynarchaeota archaeon, assembly GCA_030587505.1. Classification (GTDB taxonomy): domain Archaea; phylum Asgardarchaeota; class Lokiarchaeia; order Sigyniarchaeales; family Sigyniarchaeaceae; genus Sigyniarchaeum; species Sigyniarchaeum tengchongense. The sequence goes on along the minus strand of JAUQYY010000297.1, from coordinate 3,166 downwards.
AGACTAAACATCCCTCACCAGGTGGCAGTAGCCATGGGAACCACCAACGGAGCCGTCGTGCAGCTATCCCGAGAGGGAGTCGCAACGTGCCCCCTGTGCGTCCCAATAAGGTACACCCACTCCCCAGTGGAGGTAGCAGACCTGAGGGACATAGAAAACACAATAAAACTACTCGCAGAAACGCTCAAAACAATCACCTAAAACCGGAAAAAACAGTGGGAAGGGTTCCTCAGAGAGGAACCAGGTCTTCCGAGGCTCAAACCTTTTCTCTTTTAATCTCGAACAGAACCGTGCCTCCACCGCCATACTCCGGCCCCGGGTCAATACACTGCACGCACTGGGTCTCCACACTCATCCAGGCGTCCTCAGGCAAATCCTTGGACAGGGCGGGAAACAGGGGAATCAAGCCAGCCGGCGCAAAGACGCACAACCTCTTGGCAGTGTCCAGAGAGATGATTTGACCCGCGTCCACCACGACGCGGTCTCCCACGCTGTGAACTCCACAGTGACCTCTAACCTCCCTAACAGTCACAACAATTCGATGCACCTCTACTTCACCTCCAACAAAAACTTACAGGAACTCACTTATTACTATTTTTAAAAATAGTAATGAAACCGTAAAAAGGGAGAAAAATGGATTTTTCGGGCGCAAAACTTTTTAGAATCCGAAGAGGCGTTCGGCGTTCTTGTGCAGCCACTTCTCCTTCACGGAGTCCTTTAAGGGGAGCTTCTTAGTCTCCTCGATGCAGGGCTCGAAGGGCATAAGTGGCCACGAGGTTCCGAAGAGCACCCTGTCCTGGAAGAGGCTATTTCCGTAGGTGATAAGGGGCTCCCATCCTGTTCCCGGCATACCGATGTATTTCGGGTTTATGGTTGTGATGTCGGTGTAGACGTTGGGGTGTCTCCAGAGGACGCCCATGAGTTCTGCTACCCATGGCCAGCCTCCGTGGCCGGCTATGATTCTGAGCTCGGGGAAGTCTAGGCAGACCCTGTCCAGGTAGAGGGGCCTGCCGAGGTCCATCCTTCTGATGTGTGACCAGTTCATCGACGTGTGGAGCCAGACTATCATGTCCAGCTCGTCACACTTCGCGTAGATCGGATAGTATTTCTCACTGTTCGAGTACAGGTTGTGAATAAAGGGCCTCATCGCTATTCCGATTAAACCGTCATCGTATGCTTTCTGAACGGTTTTCAAGGCTCTTGTTCCCTTGTGGGGGTCTGCTCCGCCGAATCCTTTGAACTTGTCCGGGTACTCACGCACGAGTTCTGCGATGTGGTCGTTTAGGACGGGTTTCCCAGTGTTTGTCTCCTCGTCCATGGCGAAGAGGACGCAGTGGTCTATTCCTATGTTGTCGAGCATCTCAACGAACTTGTCCATCGGCATGACAAAGTCCTCCGGCTTGAACGGGGGCTTAAGCTTACCTATGTCGTCCGGGTTTCTTGGGGGCTCAAAATCCGGCTCAAGGTACCTTTTTCCGAACAGTGTAAGGTAGCCGTACTGTACCCGCGGAATCTCGAGATTGTACTTCATACACTCAAGGGTCGGTGGGAAAACCAAGCAGTCGATAACCAAACCATCTCAACTCCAAAACTCGTCCTTCCTCATTTTCACTTTTGCTTAGTCAGGTCCTCTATTCGGACAATCTTGTGGGTCACCTTGTCCATCGAAGGCATGACAACCTGTCCCCACTCGATCTCGGAGTCAAGGCCCAGCTTGTCCTTGATTCGCTTCTCCAGGCGCTCCTTGAGTTCTTTGCGGTCCTTGGTCTTTTTCCGATCATACTCGGCTACGATTTTCAGCTTGTCCATCTTGTCGGAGTACTTGAGAATCTTGAAGATTCCCTCCTCGGTCTCTGGAAACTCCTCCAAAATCATTCGAACATCGAAGGGAACAATGGTCTTACCAGCAACCTTAATCTGCCAATCAGCACGCTCAATTATCGTCATGCGGGGATGGGTTCTTCCACAGACGCACGAATCGTAGTACATGTCCACCAGGTCCTCCATGTCGAACCTCACGTACGGGGTGCCCTTCGTCGCAATGTTGGTTGTCACCTGCTCGCCACGCTCCGCCCCCGGGATGAGCTCACGCGTCTCCGGGTCTATGAGCTCCGAGAAAACCATGTCCTCCCACAGGTGGCCGCCCTCACACTCGGGGTAGCAGCTGTCCACAGGCCAGCACTGAGACTCGCCGCCACCGGCGTAGAAGTGGACCTCAGCGTTCGGGAAGCCCTTCTCCTTGAGCCTCCGCCTGGTCAACGGGGTTAGGACCTCCGCGGAGATCAGGATTTTCTTGACATTGGAGAACAGCTCCGTGGGCTCCTCACCCATCTTAGCCGCCTCTTCTATCATGAGCTGAGTAAAGGTCGCCGGCAGCACCAGGAAATCGGGTTTGAAGTACTTTGTGAGAAGCGCCGCGCGTCTGGCGAAGGGGCCGATGGAGGCTCCGATGACCATCATCTGCTTGACACGCATACGGGCGCACGCGATTACGAGGTTCTGGGGGCTCCAGTGCCAGTTCCCGAACTGCTGGATAACCTTGGTTCCGGGGCGGAAGCCGGCCGCCCAGAACGATCTGGAAAGGTTTTCCACCATTGTGACCAGGTCTTCCCTCGTTCTTCCCCCAAAAGTTGGGATTCCTGAGGTTCCGGTGGAGACCCATATCATTAGCTTTTCCGGGGGTACGCAGTTCACTCCGCCGAAGGGGTTGTCGGTGGTGACATCCTTCCTTATGTCGTCCTTCTGAATTATCGGGATTTTCTTCTGGTAGTCCTCGAAGGTTTTGATGTCCTCCGGTGCCACCCCAGCCTGACTGTATAGCTGGTGGTAGAACTGCGAGTTCCTGTAAACGTACTCCACCTGTGAGACCAGTCTCTTTAGCTGGAGCCGTTTGAGCTCGTCTCGGGGCATGGTTTCAATGGTTGGGTTCCAGTACTGCTTATAACTCTCCATTCTCAAGCCTCCTACTCGTTGTAGTTTGTGGGGATTATCCGAGCGTGTGTCCTTCCGCAGGGACACTTGTCAAGCGTTAGGGTGACTTCGACGTCTGTCTGGTACCTTATGAGAGGGGTTGCCTCGGCGAAGAGGTTTGTTATGGTCAGCATTCCCTTCTGCCCGGGTTCAAGCGGGTCGCCCGTGTCCTTCTCCGTTGCTTCAACTATGAACG
>JAUQYY010000292.1 GCA_030587505.1 Candidatus Sigynarchaeota archaeon | reverse complement strand
AAGCCGGAGTCACCACCCTAATCGCTAAGGACCGAGTCCTCGCCCACAACCCGGCGGGGGCGATCAACACGTACTACTACAACACCTACTTCGGCGAGCTGCAGAAAAAGATGATTCAGAAATAATTCAAGAAAACGGGAAAGCTCAGTGAACCTCACAAAGCAGCAAACTTCCTGGAATTGTGCGAATCTCTATCAACCCAATACTGTTCGAAACGATGGTGGAGCTGAAAGCGGTGGGACCGATGCTCGCTGGTCTGGGTCTCGGCATACTACTCACCATGGGACACATGGGAAGCGTCATACTCCCCCTGATAGGAGGCGTTCGAAGAGTCGTCGGTCTCCTACCTAATAGCCGAGCTGTTCTACAATCACGTCATCCTTCCAAAATACTGGGCAAGCGTCATCGCAAATCCAGTCTACTACTATCTCGTGGTTCCGCCGCCGCTGATTCAGCTGCTTGGAACCTTCTTCGTGGCGACAGTGTTCTTCACAATTCTCATGGCGATAGTACCCGTCCTAGCGGCTTTCATAAGAGAAACCGGAAAAGCAGCAGAGCAGAAATAACTCCTTCCTCATTTTTTAATTTTTGGATTCACCGTGTTGGCAGACCACTTATCACCAGAAGGGTTGCAAACGCTTCTCTCTTTTTGGGTTCGCCACAGGCACAAATTTACCCAAAGTTTTATTTCCCTGCTGGCTGATTGTTTCTTACCGATTTTGCGTGTTGGAGGTTTGCGTGTTGTTAAAGACCCGAGAGCAGTTTGTTAAGAGTCTAAAGAAGCAGAAGCCAGAAATCTACATGTTCGGTGAGCGAGTCGAGGACAGGGTGAACCACCCACTCCTGAAGCCCCAGATTGATGTCATCGCACTAACCTACGAGCTCGCCCACGACCCAAGATACGCGGAGCTGACCACGGCGAGGTCTCACCTGACCGGTGACCGAGTGAACAGGTTCACCCACGTTAATCAGAGCGCCGACGACCTCATAAGGAAAGTTCAGATGATAAGAATGTACGCCAGGTACTGTTGCTGCATTCAGAGATGCATGGCCATGGATGCGCTCAACGCTCTATCCATAATAACCTTCGAAATAGATAAGAAGCACGGCACAAGCTATTACGAGAATTTCAAGAATTATCTCAGGCACTTTCAGGAGGAGGACATAAGCTCCACGTGCGCCATGACGGACGTTAAAGGTGACCGCAGCCTCAGGCCTTCGGAGCAGGCTGACCCCGACCTCTACCTCCGGGTCGTGGAGCGGAGGGAGGACGGCATAGTTGTTAGGGGGGCGAAGTGCCACACGACGGCTGCTGTTCCCTCAAACGAGCTCATCATTATGCCGACACGCGCCCTGAGAGAGGCGGACAGCGACTACGCGGTTTCCTTCGCCGTTCCCATAGACGCCGAGGGACTGAAACTCATTGCACGCTCCGTAACCCCTAGGGAGCGCAGACCCGTTGATTCCCCCTTCAGGTCAAGGTGGGGGGTAACGGAAACCGTTACTGTTTTCGACGATGTTTTCATCCCGTGGGAGAATGTTTTCATGTGCGGAGAGTGGGAGTTCGCGGGGCGTGCGGCTGAGCTCTTCGCGGTGTACCACAGGCACAGCTACTGCGGGTGTAAACCTGCGGTGAGCGACATTCTCATGGGAGCCGCGGCCCTGGTGGCGGATTACAACGGTGTAAAGAACGCCCCGCACATAAGGGGGAAAATCACCGACATGATATGCACCGCCGAGCAGATGTACGCCTGCGGCATAGCCGGCTCTGTTCGGGGAAAGCCGAGGGGCCCCGGCACATACGAGCCCGACATAACAATGGTGAACATTGGCAAGTACATTGCGGGAACGCACATCTACGAGGAGATTTACCGCGTCCACGACATAGCCGGCGGGTTCGCCGTAACCTGTCCCTCCGAGAAGGATTACAACAATCCCGAAACCAGAGCTTTCCTCGAGAAGTACCTGAAGGGCAGGGCTGACGTTTCATCGCTTGACCGCATGAAAGCCTTCAAACTTGTGGAGGACCTAACAGCACACGGATTCGCGGGTTGGCTCATGGTTGCGAGCTGCCATGGCGGCGGGTCACCAGAGGCTCAGAGAATCACCATCTACAGGGGCTACGACCTTGACACCCGAGAAAGGATCGCCAAGTGCCTGGCTGGCATAGAGGACTTTGAAAACTTTCCCAACTTCGAGCCCTAAACATCGGACAACAGTTAAAAACACATACGCGTTCATGTTGAGCAAGCAACCGGGTGATAGGGTTGGATGTTGACGAGATTTGCTTGAAGCTCAGGAACCTGCTTGAGATTTCTGTTGAAAGGAATCCCGCTGAGGGTATACTCCTTTCTGGGGGTCTCGACACATCCATCGTCGCGACGCTCGCCTCCAGATTAGGAGAGTTGAAGGCTTTCACGGTGGCTTTCGAGGAGGCACCCTCACCCGACGTGGAGTACGCCAGACAGATGGCCGAGAGGCTGGGGCTTGAGCACACCGTTCACAGTCTGAGCATGAAGGAGCTGGAATCCGAACTTCCAACGGTGATCCGCGTGTTAAAAACCTTTGACCCCATGGAGGTGCGTAACAGCGTGGTCATCCTGGTTGGATTAAAGGCGGCCAGGAAGGCAGGGGTTAAAACCGTGCTCACCGGCGACGGGGCTGATGAGCTCTTCGCGGGGTACAGTTTCCTGTTTAACTACTCTGAGGAGGAGTTGGAGCGTGAACTCCGGAAAATCTGGGAAAACATGCGCTTCTCTTCGATAGACCTCGCGGTTCACCTGCGCATGCAGGTCAGGCTACCGTACCTCGACGAGGATTTCCAGTCCTTCGCAAAGGGGATAGACCCATCGCTTAAGGTTCGCAGGGAGAACGGAAGGCCGGTCGGTAAGTGGATTCTCCGGAAAGCCTTTGAGGGAATCCTGCCGCACAGCATCGTTTGGAGGGTGAAAACACCCATAGAGCAGGGTTCAGGAACATCTCACCTGCCCCTTCTGTTTGACGAGTTAATATCCGACGAGGAGTTCGAAGAGAAAAAACGAAAGGTCCTGGAGAGGGACCATGTCGAGATTAGGGACAAAGAACACTTGGTGTACTACGAAATATACCGCTCAGAGATCGGTGTTCCGTCACCCGAGAATCCGGAGGGAAAAATCTGCCCCAAGTGCAACTCAAACGTTCAGGAGAAAGCAACGTATTGTAGAGTCTGTGGAGCTTACCCAATCTAAACAAAAGATAAAAATCTCGGGAATACTATTCTCTCCATGCTCCTGGTTTATGTTGGAGTAAGGGTCGAGAGGCGGATAGCTGATTATCCTCCACGGATCTTGAATCCTTATTTTTCGATTCTTTCTTAGTGTATAGGGGGCTTCTTTTTTGAGTTCATGAAAAAATTTAACTACAAGTTTAGTTATTCAACGGTTACAAGGCTTCTGATGGAGGAATTAGATGGACTTAGAAACAATAAGAATCGAGAAGGAAGATGGTATCGGCAAAATAATCTTAAACAGGCCGGATAAGCGCAACGCGATAAATCCGGAGATGTTTAGGGACATCGGGGAGGCCGCTCGAATCGTTTCTGACGATAACGAAATTAAGGTTGTCATCCTCACCGGGGCGGGGCGCGGCTTCTCGGCTGGCATAGACTTCACCGCCATGGGCTCCCTCGGAGGAGCGTCATCACAGGTTCTGAGGAGCGAGTTGAAGAAGAGTCAGGTGAACTACGGTTTGCTCGAGAGCATGGAGAAGCCCCTTATTGCTGCTATCCACGGATTCGCCATAGGAGCTGGCCTGGAGCTGGCTCTCTGCTGCGACATCAGAATCGCCGCCGAGGATGCCCGGATGGGGCTCCCGGAGGTTTGCTTCGGACTTGTTCCCGACCTCGGAGGGGCTCAGAGGCTTCCCAGAATAATCGGTTTGGGGAGAGCCAAGGAACTCATCTTCACGGGGAGAATCATAGACGCGAAGGAGGCCGAGAGGATAGGCCTCGTGAACAGGGTGGTCCCCTCGGACAGGGTGATGGACGAAGCGATAGCCCTGGCAAAGGAACTCATGGACAACGGTCTAATCGCAATCGGCCTCGCCAAGAAAATCGTGCACAAAGCCATGGAGGTAGACATGGACAGCGTCATGGAGTACTCCATACTGGCGCAGGACATATGTGTGAAGAACGAGGACATGGTTAGCCTGTTTCAGCGATACATGGAGAAAAAAAGTAAAAAGTAAACGCCTCCACGAGGCCCCCTACCACCATTTCTTTTCAGATTTTTGTTTTTAGCGTGCAAGTATCCTGATTATTTCGGGGAAAATGTGCTCCGCGAGGTCTCTTCGTGAGCCCCCGTGGGTTATTATCATGTATTTTCCCCCGCAGACTTCGACAGCGCAGCTTTTCACGGTTTCAACGAGCTCCAGGTAGAAGTTTTCGCTCAGCCCCCTGTCTCCGTAGTCCCCTCTTGCTGTGTCGTGCCCCAGGAGATGAATGATTATGTCCGGCTTAAAACTTTTCGCTCTCGGAATAAACTCGCTTTCAACCTTGCCGAGGTACTCCCCGTCGCTTGTGTCGTAGCCCGCGTTAATACACACCTTGGTTCCCTCGTCCTCCTCCCTGTCCACGCTGCAGAAGCAGACGTGCAGGACCTCCCTGTCGCCCTTGAACACCGCTCTCGTTCCGTCACCGTGGTGGCTGTCGGTG
>JAUQYY010000280.1 GCA_030587505.1 Candidatus Sigynarchaeota archaeon | reverse complement strand
TTTAAATCCAAAACCTTTGCTTCCAAAAAATTTATGAAGAAATTCAATACGTTAATTTACCTATTACTCTACCGAGACGTATCGCTATGAGCAACAGGAAAGAGAAAGACATTGAAGGCATTATATACGAGAGGGAACTCATACGCCAGCTCGGGCTCCTAGACGCGGTAATGATAGGCGTCGGAGCTTCCATCGGTGCGGGTATCTTTGCCGTATTGGGTATAGCTTATGGAACCGCTGGCCCAGCTGTCATCTTTTCATTCGTTTTTTGTGGTATAGCAAGTATTCTAACAGGGTACAGTTACGCCCGTCTTTCTCAACTCTTTCCTGAGAGCGGGGCCAGTTACACCTACGTTGCTAGGGCGTTCAAACAACCGACCATAGGTGTGGTTACCGGCTGCACCTTGTGGTTCGCGTACCTCGTCTCCTGCTCAACCTACGCTGTAGGATTTTCCAACTATCTTAGCTACTTTGTGAATAGCGACCAGAGAACACTGGTAGAACTCATTAGCATGGTTTACGGTTTGGATACCTCGTTTGTTGCTCAGGTTATCGGTGAAGCTTTTCAGCTCATCGATAAGAGAATAATCATTGTCGCCTTGGTGGCGGTCTTCGGATTGCTGAACTTTGCAAGCGTGTCCGAGACGGGTAAAACTCAAACCGTAATAGTCATGAGCAAAGTCGCTATTCTGATTTTTTTCATAGTAGTTGGCTTGACCTATGTTCGGGAAATGCTCACACCCAAGATTGGCATCGTAGACTCTACCTTAGGCATCCAGTACACCAATAACTTTTCCCCCGTTTTTTCACCGACAACCTTTCAGAATCCCGTTCTGCCGATAATGACCGTTGTGACCATCATTTTCATCGCTTTTGAGGGTTTCGACCTGATCCCCACGACCGGGGAGGAGCTGAAGAACCCGAAAAGAAATATCGGTAGAGCGATTTACATAACCATCATAACTGTTAACATAGTGTACCTGTTCACTGTTGTTGTTATTATCGGCCTGATTCCTTGGTACCAGGCCGGGGCGAGTGAAGCCCCCTTGGCCGAGGCGATAAAGCACACCTGGATCGGTCAGTGGGGCGAAATCCTCGTGGGCCTTGGAGGCATACTGTCCACGGCTTCCGCTTTCAACGCAACTCTCTTCGGCACTAGCAGATTGGCTTACGTTATGTCTCGTGAGGGTATTTTTCCCCGACAGTTTATCAAGCTTAGCAGGAGGTCGCATGTCCCCTACATCAGTTTAATCGTGGCTAGTGTTATGTCTCTGGCACTAGCACTAACCGAAAACCTTGAGTTTGTAGCGAGTATTGCAAGCTCATCCTTCATACTGATATTCTTCTTGGTAAACGTTTCCAACTATAAGCTTCGAAGCAAAACCAAGTCTCGCTGGATAATACCCGTTCTCGGCGCGCTGATGACTTTCATTCCCATACTCTTTATGAGCCCCGCCTCACTTGTAACACTGGCCCTATGGGTAGGTGGTATCGCGCTCGTGTACCACGTGGTTTCAAAATTCAGGGAAAAACAAAAACCGCAGGGCAGCATAGGCGATCAGCCAGAGATTCTACGAAACGGGCGTGAGTCCCCTTAAAAATTTTGTATAAAAATCTAGGAGCATAGTGTTTCCTCTCAGCTCCCATAACAATGAGTTCTGCGTTCACGTTCCTCGCGAAGCTGCCTATTCCCCCCGCTCTGTCTCTTGAAACTACCACTTTTGGAATGATGTTGACTCCTGTGGATATTATTTGTTTACCCGCCTCTCTCAGGAACTCGAATTCCTCTTCGCGTATCTCTGGAGACTCTATCGAGGCGTCGATGGGCACTGTTGAAGGAATCTCGGTGACGTGTACGAAAATTATTTTCGCGTTCCTAGCAACCCAGGAACTAGCTATAGTGGAGATGGTTTCTAATGCAATCCTGTCGAGATACTCCGATTCCTGGGGGATGATTATAGTGCTCAGCTTCCTTGGAAGAACCGTGTACTCATCTGGATTGTAAACCAGGATTACTCTACACGGAGCGCTTCTAACAATTTCACGTGTCACACTACCGAAGAACTTGGACAAAAATTTCATTCTAGCGGTGCAGATGCAAACGTCGTATTTCCCATTTTTTAGTTCCTTCACGATCTCGTGAGCCACCCTACCCCTAGAGATGCGGGACTTGATTCTGAAATTTACCTGGAACTTAGAGGCAATGTTTATTATGTCCTCAAAAAAGTGTTTGGCTTCCGCCTTCACAGCATTGGACTCCTGAACATGGAACCCGACAACCTCTCCTCCCGTTTCCATTGCCAAGTGGAACGCGATCATCGCCGCGTTTACCTCCCTGCCAATACCTCCAAGTGCAAGAAGAATCTTAGGGTAAGGCAAAATCCAGTCTTGCACCTCGTTCACTCCTAAACTAAATTCTCCTAAAAGTGAAACTCCTAGGCGTCTCCTCTTCCTTAAAAAGGAACTCATCATCCTTAAAGTTTACGGAGACATAAGAGAAAACCGTCACCAATCACAAAAATGAAATCCCCAAACAACCGGGTTAGTACCCTTCCTTTCTCACACGGTGTAGCAATCAATACATTATGGAAATTTGAATGGTCAAGTTGATTTTACGTTTGCCATGAACGTCAATTTTTAAAGGCTCATGCATCCCTTTTAGCTGCGGAAAATAATTTAATAGAGTCTGTTTATGGTATTAACAACAACTTAAGTAAATTTAAAAGAGTACAGGTCATCTACTAGTTACCCGTATTCGACTAAGTGTGGCGAGCTGGAAGTTAGTATCTATCATTAATCGTCTGAGTTGATCAACTTTGGAGAACGAACAGGCATGGCACACTATGAGCGTTGGAAGCGTTGAGGCCGCTTTAGAAACAGGGCCGTCTGGATTAAGTAAAGATGAAGCTAAGCGCAGATTGGAAGAATTTGGCCCGAATGTTTTGCAGGAGAAGGAGGGGCCTTCCGCGTTAAGGATTTTTGTGGAGCAGTTTAAGAATTATCTAATTCTCATTTTAATCGCCGCAACCATAATAGCTGTTTTTCTAGGAGACTTCACCGACGCCCTCGTAATCTCTGTAGTAATCATCCTGAATACACTCCTCGGCTTTTACCAGGAGTACAGAGCTGAAAAATCCATAGAGGCTCTCAAAAAATTAACAACACCCAAAGCGATTGTGATTCGCGGTGGGCACGAGGAGGAGATACCTGCGAGCGAGTTAGTCCCCGGGGACCTAGTGCTTATCGAGACTGGTGCACGCATCCCAGCGGATATGCGTCTCTCTGAAACCACAGGTCTGGAGGTAGACGAGTCCATACTAACCGGAGAATCCGTTCCTGTGAAAAAGAGGGTGGGGCGATTAGAGGATGAGAAACTTTCCGTTGCGGATAGGATTAACATGGCTTATATGGGCACAATCGTAACCAGGGGAAGGGGGAGAGGATACGTTGTGTCCACCGGTATGAAAACTGAGATTGGGAGAATAGCAGAGCTGATTCAAACCGTTGAGAAGGAGGAAACTCCCCTACAGATCAAACTAAAGGATTTGGCGAAGAAGCTGACCTATGCTATTGTAGTTATTTGTTTTATCGTATTCTTTACGGGGATTCTCAGAGAGGGAAACATTTTCGACATGTTCCTGGCCGCTGTGGGTTTGGCCGTAGCTGCGATACCAGAGAGCCTGCCCGCGGTTGTTACCATTACTCTAGCTCTCGGTGTTCAGAGAATGGCAAAGAGAAACGCTGTAATAAGAAAACTTCCCGCGGTGGAGACTCTGGGAAGCGCCACGGTTATCTGCTCTGACAAGACCGGGACCTTCACCCGGAACGAGATGACCGTCCGCAAGATATACGCAGATAGCAGTATGTTTGACGTAACGAACCTGGGCTACGAACCTAAGGGCGACTTCTACTGTAATAACGAAAAAATCGACCCGAGACAGGTTCCAAGTCTCAGACTCCTGTTGACAATCGGGGCCTTGTGTAACAATGCGAAGTTGGAGAAAAACGAGAATTGGCACATAATCGGTGACCCGACCGAAGGAGCGCTTATCGTTGCGGCGGAGAAGGCGGGAATAGAGCACGATGAGGTTACCGAACAGTTCCCGCGTATCGGCGAGATACCCTTTGAGTCTGAAAGAAAAATTATGACTACTATTCACAAAACACCAGAGGGAAAGAAAGTAGCTTACGTCAAAGGAGCTGCTGAGGTAATATTGAGCCTAAGCAGTAGCGTGTACACCGAAGGGCAGATCAGGGAGCTGGACGATAAGCGGCGGGAAGAGTTCTTGAAAATCAACGAGGAAATGGCGAGTAACGCTTTACGCGTTTTGGCTATGGCTTTCAGGGAACTGCCAGACGATTGCGAGGAGTATACCCCTGAGAGTGTGGAGAAGGATCTGGTTTTCGTGGGCTTCGTGGGCATGCTGGATCCACCGAGGGAGGAAGCCAAATCCGCTGTTCAGACATGTAAGAAGGCTGGCATTAAAGTGATTATGATTACGGGGGATAACGAGTTCACCGCTAGGGCCGTGGCGAGGGAACTGGGTCTTCTGGAGGGGGATGGACGGGTGCTCACCGGAGCGGAGCTGGAGAGTATGAGTGACTCTCGGCTCGATAACTTGGTTCAAGATGTTACTGTTTATGCGCGTGTCTCTCCTGAGCATAAGCTCAGAATAGTTAACTCCCTTAAGAAGAAGAACCACATAGTGGCTATGACTGGCGACGGGGTTAACGACGCGCCCGCCCTCAGAAAGGCGGATATCGGGGTTGCGATGGGCATCACGGGTACGGACGTCGCCAAGGAAGCCTCGGAGATGATTCTCACGGATGACAACTTCGCATCCAGCGTGGCTGCGGTGGAAGAGGGAAGAACAATCTACAACAACATCAAAAAGACCATATACTACCTACTCTCCACAAATGTAGGCGAAATATTAACCATCTTCGTAGGGCTGATTATCGGCCTGCCAATACCCGTTGTGGCTGTTCAAATCCTATGGATCAACCTCGTAACAGACAGTTTCCCCGCGCTGGCTCTCGCGGTCGACCCGGAGGAGTTGGATATTATGCTCCGTCACCCGAGA
>JAUQYY010000295.1 GCA_030587505.1 Candidatus Sigynarchaeota archaeon | reverse complement strand
TACATTGGCTTTATTTCACGATTATCTAAAATCAAGATTAAAAAGATTTTATCAACAAAATTTGATTCTTTTAACAACTATTACATTTTTCAGAACTAGCACCCTCAACAAGAGTATGTGACTCTGTTGATTGTATCGTAGTGTTCCGTTTCCTGTTGTGAGACCAAAATCTATTTCACCTTAGCTGAGGATGTCTGATTCCCGAAAGATTTAAGTAAAACTTGGAATCCTTTAGGTTTTCGGTGTGTTAGTATGAGTTATAAGGGTATGACGTTTCCGGAGTTTAAGGTTGGAGACAAGCTGGTTTCTCCCTCGATAACTGTCACTGAATCTCACATATCGCTCTTCGCTGGGCTGTCTGGCGACTTCAACCCCCTGCACACGAACGAGGAGTTTGCTCAGAAGCTACCCTTCAAGGGACGGATCGCTCACGGGATGCTCACAATCTCTATGCAGTCGGGTTTCCTCGGTATGCTCCTCGCCGGCACCGCAATAGCGTTCTTGGAGGCGGAGTACAAGTTTAGAGCCCCCGTGAAAATCAACGATACGATCCACACGGAGTTGGAGGTTGCTGAAACGAAGCCGGTTCAGAAGTACGATGGGGGAATAGTGAAGTTCAACATGCAAATAAAAAACCAGAGAAACGAAACCGTCGTTGAGGGCTACGCAACCGTGATGATATCCAACAAGAGACCGAGTTAACTAGGAATCTAAAAGATGGTACTCGACTCGATTCCGTGAGTCTCCTTCCCCTTTTATGCCATCAGAGACTTTGCCCTCGTGTAGCGCATTAATCTTTGAACTATTTTGCGGCTGAGCACACCGACAATCTTATTCCCATCCGTTACCGCCAGCCTCTTGAAACCGGTTTTTTGGAAAATCTTCCATGCCTCCTTTATCGGCGTGTCTTTGTCCACCATTTGGATCGGGGAAACCATTATGTCCCTCGCGATTTTTCTGCTTAGATCCTCTCTGTCGGCGATTAGCCTGAAAATCTGACCGTCGGTGATCAAGCCGATTATCTTTCCTCTCACATCCTCCACGAAGAGTGAACCTACTTCCGCGTCTACCATCTTCTTAGCCACGGTGGGGATGCTGTCTGTAACCTTACACGTCACAATATTATGTCTGGCAATCTCGTTCACAGTTGACAACAATTCACCTCCTACAGTGATTTCTAATTATCTTAAATATAGAATTTATAAATTTAACCCGCTTATATAGAATCATTAAATCGTCAGGAGCTTCCCACGAAAGACGAATAGTCCTCCCAAAAAATTGTAAGAGCGAAAATCGAATTCATCATTTCAAATTTTTATCTATACTTTCACATAAAGCCTCTTCGCGAAGATGTGAGCAACTGGTCTTTGGGTCTAACCCTGAAAATGATGTGACTGTTCCAATTGGCTGTTATCATACCAGAAAACAGGAGGCTAAGCCTTCCCGAGGCGCACCGCTCGGAGCGGTTCACACTGGTATTACTAGAAACTCTGCCCACAGATGGGTGATGTGACACAGCAGCGTTAAAACGAATGAGACCGTAACGAACTCGAACCAAAACGGGCTTAGCTTTCTGCGGTAGACCATGTAAGGTATGGGTGCAAATGTAATGATGTACTCTGTCAAATAGGGGAAAACACACGACAACCATGAAACTCCCCCTAGAAGACCTAAAACATACGGACTCGAGCAGAAAGTATCGCTGATTAGCACGGGAATCCCTGTGAGAATTAGCGGCACAGCGTGAAGAAATTCGTGAAGTATTGTAAACATGCACAGATAATTCAGAACGAGGGCAAAACTACCGCCAAGGACTAGAAAGAAACTCGAATACCAAATTTTTCCAGTTCTCGTTCTTGTTTTCAACTCGCTTTCTTGAACCGTCTTCATTCCACAATCACCTCAGCGAGATTCCGTGCAGCGGTACAGCCTTAGTGCCTCGATAAACTCTAAATGCCGTCAAATCACAATAGTCGAGAGAGGCGTATCGAGGCTAACAGCTTGCATCGTCGTCGGCAAGATAATACCCAATGGTTCAAAAAACTGAATGAAAACCATGTACTTGCTAGAAAAAGAGAGAGAAACAGCAACTGACCAGAGAGAAATGAGTAATCTACGCATGTAACGGTAGTCGATATATTTTAACTACGCATTGAACCGTCTCTGACACCCTAAGAACTTGTCGCAGAGTATTGCGGGGTGGTTATAAACTTTTCCACAAAAAGGACAGGGTTCAAACAGAATCCCATTAATTAAAAAACACAACTTGCTCTGCCGTCAAAAAATTTCTACATCAAATAATAACAAAACTAATTTCAAATCCAAATCTTAATTGAATCGGCTTTTTATACCCAAAAAATGAGAAACGGGAGAAGCGAAATTCCAGAGGGTTCCGTAGCTTTTTAAAAACTTGTAGGGGAGAGATGGATTCTTATTTCACAATTTGTTCATTTACTATTTTCTTCTCTGAGCTACTAGACTTCCAGTTGTTCGGTCTGTCGATCCTCCATGACAACAGAGGGCTGCTCTTCTGGATTTCGCTGCTGAATCTGCAACCTGTGTATATCCCTCTGAACGGGTTGAACACGATCTTTTTTTCTACGTCTGGGAGTTCACAAATAAACGCGCAGTATCCTCCATCCACTTTCCTATTAAGAATCCTGCAAAAAACCTCAGGCATCTCACCACTCTCCGAACATATTCTACCAAAAATAGCAGACCTACCTATTTATAGTCAAGTACTACCCAAGCATACCTAATGAATATATTCAAGTATTATTCCCGTAGGGTAAAAAATCCAGAAAGGAAGGGTGGAAATACCAACATGGATACTGAGTATAGCGCCCATAATCTCAAGCATTGTGACACCAATGTTTCTCGATGTGGTAGAAGAATTACAACAAGAGCGCAAGTCTTCACCGCGAATAAAATAAGAAAACTACAATAGTCTAGATGACAAACTTATGCTGTCTAATGAGGGAACTTGTAGAGTTAGAAGAGAGAAAAAAGAGTAGGAATACATTTTTTCTTAGTGTTTCCTACGGTCTCTGATATCTAGTGGTTTCTCTAGTGTTTGGTGATGGTTATGAAGTGTGGGGGCGTATCTTCACTTGGGTATCTCTCCGGGATTCCCTGTGTTCCCTTTACTCTATTTGGAGTCGACTTAATTCCTTCCACGTTGTGTTTGTTGTTTTTTATAGCTCCGAGTACTTTGAGTAGGAGTGAAATAGGATGGAGGGAAGGGTATAGTCTGTTTTCACACGAACTTGCTATGGAGCTTCGTTGGGTTGGGTTCAGTATATTTCGGGTTTTAACTCGTCTAGAAACTGTTCGAGTTTTTTCGCGCTTGTGAATACTTTGATCATGTCCCAATCCTCAATCCTGACGATTGCCTTCCCCTGCTTTACCGTTACGTAGATTCCCCCACACTCCTTAAAGTGGTTAATGTACTCGACTTCCTTTGAGTTTCTGTTTCGCCAATATCTCTTCCTTCTTAAGACTTTTCTGAACACCTTTTCTCACCAACCGAATTGCTGCAATTTCATTAGTGTTGAAATGCTTTATTAGTGTTCTCTTTGAAAAATCGCAAATTTGAATAAATATTGATTGTAAAAAACGCAAATATTTAATAAATTTTTTAGTTTTTTTCAAATTTAGGTAAAAACAAATTTACGAGAAACAAAATTTACCTCAAATAATCATCTAAGCAAAAAGTCCAGTAAAACTTTCTAGGCGCCACCGATACAAACCAAAAAAGCCGATACTTACAAGAAAAAACCAAAAAAGATATCTCATCACCAAGTACTCAAACAGAATCTAATAACAAATAGAAGAATAACACGTTTTTATAAAAAATAAATGAACTTCTAGCCAGCTCGCCTCTCTCCCCGCCCAGTCCATGGTGTCCAAATCGGATATCCTAAAATACTCGACGCGATCTTTTAAATTGGTTATTGTCTTCGATTTTGCGTGGTGGTTTTGTTTGTCGTCCTGTAGGATGGTGGATCAGGGTTTTCCTATGGGTAGTTGCTTGACGCAGACTTCCGAGGGGTTGAAGCCAGCCTGTAGGGCTACTCTGAGAAGGTCTGAGGGTGTTTGGAGCAGGGTTATCAAGTCTGCGCATCTCTCGCGGCCTGAGGACTATTTCTCCATTTATCAGAGCGGTTGTAATCACTCTTGTCTCAAGTGTCACTCCTGGGAGTTTAGCCAGATTGTTTCTGGGCACTGGATGTCCACCGATGAGATAGCGGATATGTGTGTTGACTATGAGCATGGTGTGACGGTTGAGGAGCCGAGGGAGAGGGCACTCATGTCGACGGCCACCGACCTGTGTCGTCACTGCGGCTTATGCGTCCTCACCGGGAGGAAGAGCAGGCACTGTCCGGGTAGGCTGGACCCGGAGCAGGTTGTGTTGAGCCCCCAAGGCTGGGGTCCCGCTAGAAACATCGTGGCCTTCACTGGCGGTGACATTGTGTGCTGCTCAGATTTCTACGCCGAAGCGACCAAGAAAATCAAGGAGAGGTGTGAGAATATGTTTGTTCTCATCGAAACCAACGGTTACGGTCTCACTCCCAAGAACATGGATACTCTCCGTGAGGCAGGGGTTGACTCCTTCTGGCTGGACATCAAGGCTTATGATGAGGATGTTTACCGTAGGCTTTGCGGAACCACCAACGAGTGGATTCTCAGACTTCCTCAAGAGCTTGTTGAAAGGGAGTTCGTTGTTGAGGTCTTGACTCTCTATATTCCTGGATGGGTGGAGAGCGACCAGATACTGAAAATAGCTGAAATAGTTAAGGACGCGGATCCCTATATTCCATTCACTATTCTTGCTTTCTTTCCTCAATACAAACTGAGGGATGTTCGTTCGCCGACTCTCCGGGAGATGTTGGACGCGTACCTTAAGGCGAGGTCTGCTGGCCTTAAGACTGTGAAGCTCGGCAACGTGGGTGTGTTCGCGAAAACAAGCGACGATGTGGAGCTTCTTTACAGCGTTGTGGGTGAAGGTGGTGTTGGTTAAAGTAGATCTTTTAACTTCTTCTAATGAATCTTTTATGTGAAATCACTTTTATAAATGGTGATTTGGAGTTTCTTCGGTTTTTACTCTTTAAGGGGTTCAAACATGTTTTTCTCCACTCCACATACCGGGCAGACCCAGTCGTCTGGGAGTTCTTCGAAGGGTGTTCCTGGGGGTATGCCTCCGTCCGGGTCCCCTGCCTCGGGATCATAGATGTATCCGCAGGATGTGCACTGCCACTTTTGCATCCCTTTTCCTCCTTCAATTTTAAGGCTTCTTCTGTTAACTTCCACGAATTTCTTTATATTAGTATCCTTTTTGGGTTCTGCGATGGTTTTCTACTCATTTTCTTGGCGTTTGAATTCACAGTGTAAACTACTATCTACTTTTTTTACTGAAATCATCTCTTATTTCAAAATATTTAATAAAATCGAAGTTGAATATTTAAACCAAGGGAAAGTGACTCAAAGCACAAATTAGAAGCTTGTATTGAGGTTGTTTCAGATGAGTAGTCATCCTCAGATAGACAATATGATACATCTTATTGAACTCAACCTGGGAAGTTGGAAACCTCGCTCCATTGTTGTTATCGACAAAGATTTTAAAGTGTGGGGATTGAAGGGAAAAATTTCTGAAGAGGCGGTTAAACTGTTCGAAAAGTATTCTCTTGAGGAATTGAAGCCTGGTGACAGTATTCACAACGGTAACTCTTTTTTGATGAAGATCACGGAAAAAACTGGGGTTATAGTCTCCATGGGTGATATAAGACTTTCGATTCTGGCTTCCGCCAATCTGAGAGGGAGGATAAACGCCCTGTCGGACTTTTATCTGCTTGAAGAACTCGTCAACAAGTCCTCAACAAAGAAATGAAAAATCTATTTTTGTCCGCGTCATGAATCACGCAAGTTAGAGTGTTGCTGAATTATTTCCTTCTTTTAGGTGTTTAACTCTCATTGGTTTTAAGGAATTAATTTTTAAATCTTTATATCCTTCTTTTAACTGTTAAAAAAGGGAGTGTGACTTGATTGGAGCTCTGGAACAGGGTTGAGAAGGAAATAGTGGAAGACGAGATTCTTTCCCTAACCAGGGAGCTTGTGAAGATTCCAAGCTATCAGGAGGTTGAAGACGGGGAGCGTAAAGTGGCCGAGTGTCTAGCTGCCTTCTTAAAGGATAATGGCCTGTCTCCCGAGATTCGTGAACTCGAAAAGGGCGTTAATCTAATAGTTTCGATCGGGGATGCTCGCGAGGGTTCTCCTTCCCTGATGTTTAATGGTCATCTTGACACTGTTCCCGTTGATAACATGACTATTCCCCCCTTTGAAGCCGAGGTCAGAGACGGGAAACTCTATGGGCGGGGCTCGTGTGACATGAAGGGTGGACTCGCGTGTATGGCGGCTGCTGTGGCGGCTTTAAAGCGGGCTGAGGTGGAGCTGGGCGGTAGGCTCGTTTTCACCGGTGTGTCTGCGGAGGAGTCGGGGAGCTGGGGTACAAGGGAATTAGTCAACACGGGTCCCCTGACGGATTGCGTCATAGTGGGTGAGCCAACCAACCTGGAAATAGTTTCCGCCTCCAAGGGAATAACTCTGGCGATAATCGACATCATGGGGAAGGCGGCTCACGGAAGCACGCCTGAGCTGGGAATCAACGCCATCTACAAGTCTGTGAAACTGATAGAGCGGATTCTGGAGGAGCTTCCAAGAATCCACGAGACGAAGAGGCACCCTAAGCTGGGTTCCCCCACCTTTAATCTGGGTATAATAAAGAGCGGGGAGAGACCCAACATCGTTCCCGACAAGTGCACCCTGGTATTCGATAGGAGAATAATACCCGGAGAAACTGTCGAAGAGATAACCAGGGAATTCCAGGAAGTCATAGACTCCATAAAAAAGGAGGACGCCGAGTTCGATGCCTCCCTACAGGTCTTGGGAATGCTTCTCCCACCCATGGACACGCCGACGAACCTACCTTTCATAAAGTGCTTAGACGAAGCCGTAAGCCAGGTGGTTGGCGAGACGGTGTACTCTGGAATCCCCGGAAGCACAGACGCGTCGATTTTCACCCAGAGTGGGATTCCCAGCGTTCTTTTCGGCCCGGGGCACATATCCAAGGCTCACTCCTCTGACGAGTACGTTGAGGTCTCCCAGCTTAAGAAAGCAGCAGACACGTATGCGCTAACCGCTCTAAAATTCCTGACCTAAAAAGCCCCTTAAGTATTCCCCCGAGTAGGGCGGGCCCATATAACCATGTGAATCTTCCCTTTGGAAAACCTGAGAGGCTCTCCAGATTCCATTACGTCTTCTGGAATTTTGAACGTGTCTGGGCTTGAAATTTGGCCGTACCCTTGTTCTTCACACATATTTATTAGTTCTTACTGCGCCTATTTTCGTAAGAGCAGAAAAAGGGATGAGAGGGTTGGTACCATGGAACTAAACGCGATTCAAACGTTCTGTGCTTTGAAGAATGATGTTTGCGAAAAGATTCAGATAGTGATTGATCTCGAGAAAAACCTTCTGACTATCAATCCCGAGAAGTGCGTCGGGTGCCCATTCCTCGAGGAGCGTATCAGACGTTCGGTAATAGTACTGTCCGGTGCCCCTGTTCCTGAAATGTACAAAAGAGCAACTTTCACGATAGATTTCGACCTACAGATACCACGAAGAATCCTACAGGCAAAATAAACTTTTATGGGAGAATCATAGCTCTTCAACACTCCGAGCTATCCAAAACCCCGCCGAAATGAACGAACAGTGGCTCCCAGTGTCCCGGCTTTCTTTTAGTTCGGTATTTACTGGTTGTTTGAAGAAAAAGAGTTTTTGGATTTTCATATCTGTGTGTTCTTCTTCAGATTACTGATTGTCCATTGTTGTTTCTACATCTTTTTTGAGGATGGCGGTTTTTTGGGCGCACGTTTTGAGCATTTTTCTTGTTCCACCCGCCTGGCTTATGACTTCGAGCATTTTTCGGGGGTTGTAGATTTTCACTCCCATCACCGCTGTGGCTCCTCTTTCGAACAGGGGCTGAGGAGTGAAGCTGGCTGTGGGCCCGATGAGCACAGTTTCACGCATCCCTTCGCAGTGTTTCAGCACCCTGTCAAC
>JAUQYY010000255.1 GCA_030587505.1 Candidatus Sigynarchaeota archaeon | reverse complement strand
TCCCGTGGTCCTAACGGGACTCGAAGCCCCATCCTCGGTGACAACCTCACTCTCGAAACATTCACCGATAAAATAGACACGTACCATGGTACCCCCGGCAACCTCGTAGGTTTCCACCTTGGTTCCCTCCGGGAGCTGTGGCCACAGACCGAGCCTCTCGGCGAGTCTTACCGGAATTATCACCTCAGGACGCTCCGACTCGTAACCGGCATTAAGCACACCCGCCCCTTCAACCGTCTCTCCCTTACTCCCCTTCAGCGCCCTCAGTCTGATCCTTACTCTGACCACCATCTCCAGCTTCTCTCCTTCGCAAAACTTCAGACGAGATAATCCTCCCCACCCTACCCCTAGCTTCCAAAATCCCAGAAGAAATTATCCTCCCCACCTTAGCCCTAGGCCTCAACCTACCCAACCCTGCTTCACCCTTTTCCCATTTTATTTTATGGGTATCACATACTTCTTGATGTTCCTCGGCGGTTCTCTCGTTTCGTACTCTCCCCTTAGGATGTTGGTTGCGATCGGTTCCCACCTCACAATGTCGAAGAGGGTCACTATGCCGACGAGTCTTCCGTCCTCAAGAAGGGGCAGCTTCTTCACCCTGTTCAGAACCATAACCTTAATGGCGTCCTCCATGCTCATATCAGGCCTGCCAGTGACTAGTGGAGTCGACATCAAATCCCCGACTCTCGTTTTCTCGGCGTCCCTCTTCTCAACGACAATCTTGCTCAGAATATCCCTCTCGGTGAGAATCCCAACCGCCTCACCGTTGCTAACCACGACCACGCAGCCAACACCCTTATCATTCATTTTAACCGTGGCGTCGTACACGCTGCTCTGCGCATCAACAGTCAAAACATCCCTAACCATAATATCCTCAATCCTGACAGTCAAAACACACACCTCAAACCACTAAAAAACGGGAAATCGCCTCTGACCAAAAAGGATAAGCGAACCCACATACTCCTAAACACAAAACCCTCTTATTAAGATAACCACACGCCAAAAACGTCCAAAGAAAAAAGAAGTGAAAAAGAGACCACTCCCAGCCGAGCAAGCTGAAAAACCAGCCTCCAAATTCCCCACACCCAATAAGCAAACAAGAACCGCAGGGTTCCTACACGCCGAACCCACAACAGGCAAGAAATCAGCAACGAGCGGTTCTAAAGCAAAGGCAGTTCCTCCCTTCACGGTTCCCCACTAGGCTCCTATTTTCCCCGCTCGTAGAGCATAATGTACCCGCACTTCGGACAACGGTACGCCACCACCCTAGAAAACCTCGTGTGAAAAACACCCGTCCCCTTAGCCCAGTGAGGAGCACCAGCCAGAATCCCCTCCTCCATCTCAACACCGCAATTCGGACACCTCTTCACAGCACCACCCATTCACACACCACCCAAAACCCACAAGAATCACCCTAATCTTTCCCCCACGAACAAATAAACTTTTTGAACCCACCCGAAGCAAACAACCTTCCTCCAATCATCGGCCTCCTCAAAATTTCCGCTGGCTGAGCAGGCAAGCCGCAGAAATCATCCTTGGATATGTTATTCCATATTGATATTTTCGATAATATATCGTTGAGTGTTTCTCAACAAAACAATAGGAAGATTAAAACGGTACAATGTACGTGTATGCTTTTAGGGGGGTATCTGCTTTAACGGTGTGGAGAAGGACGGGGTTTTCTATCCGCGAATAGAGGCTTAAGAGGGGAGACAGAAAAACGCTCCAGGACCCAAACACAGGCAACACGTACTCACCACGTCCTGCCGATTAAAAACGGTAAGAGATATAATCTGTGGATGCGCGGCGTAATACCTATGACCGAGTTGAAAATCAGAATTCCCGAGGACTTGAAGAGGAAGATGGAAAAATTCGGAGTCGACTGGTACCAGCCATAAGAAGAATGATCCGGAGGGAAGTTCAAAACCTGACCGAGATTGAGGGGATAGTATCCGGAAGCGGGATGACTGAGGAAGACGCTCTGGAACTCGGCGAAAAGGTGAGCAAATCGATTGCAGAGAGGTTCAGAAAGCATGCTACTGGTGACTGACGCCAACGTAGTATTCGCCACCCTTGTCGCGGGGGGAGGGGCGCTTAGAGTTTTTGTGACAAACAGACTTTTGAGGAAATTCCGCTTCGCAGCTTTGGAGTACCAAAACAAGAAAGTGAGGTAGAAATTCGTGGCTGTGCGGGATGTATCTAATTAGTGTAGCAAGATTCTGATGGGAAAACTTAAAGCCATTTTAGAAATTATAATCACGCAACCGGTGGTATCGATGGGTGAAGTAATCGAAGGTCATATATGAAAACGGAGTTTTCAAACCTCTACAAAAAGTCAGGCTGAGGGAGGGTGCCCTTCTGAGGATCGAAATAAAGGAGACCAAGAAAATCACAAAAAACTTCACCAACAAGCTCGCAGAGCTGGAGAAGAAAATTGACAGAGTCAAAGATGCTTACAAAGCACTGCGGAGCGTGTGAACATCATATCATATACTAAGTATGGCGATATGGCTTTAAAAGACGGTGTGATGAATGAAATGGCTTAAAGATATTCACAATCGGCGGATTCGATTAACAGAGGAGAGGCAGGAACACATCGAAACAGACCATCCAGAAATGTCCGGACGAATTGACAGAATACTGGAAACGTTGTTGAATCCGGATGTAATTGTGAGGTCGAGAACGGATCCTGATGTTGAGCTTTTTTATCGGTATTATGATGTCACGCCTGTTACCGAGAAATATTTATGTGTTGTAGTTAAAGTATTAGCAGAGGGCGCGTTCATCATAACCGCATACTTTACAGATACAATAAAGAAAGGTGAAACGTTATGGAAAAGGAGATAAGGATTTGGTATGACAAGGAGGGGGATTACCTTGAAGTTCTCTTTGAACGGAAAAAGGGGTACTTCGTGGAAACAGAGAACGATGCAGTAATGAAGAAAGTTGATGAAGAGGGGAATGTCATCGGTTTCTCCATTCTAAGGGTGAGCGCGTTGAAAGGGAAACCCCTTTCAATATCTCTTAAGAGTCATGTCGCCTAAAGAGGATCCGCAGCTACAGGCTGCCCTACCCAAATCCAGTGATAGCGTATGTCGAGACTTTTAAGGAACGGTAACAGTAAATCGCAGACATGTTTCTTCCCGATCTTTTATCTCTTGATTTTTAGACTTTAACACTCCCTTCAAAAAACCGGTTCAAGAACCAGTAGCCGGTGAGACCAGTGCCAAACATAATTCCAGAAGTACAAAAAGTATTAGAAAAAAACGAACACTCAAAAATAGTTCTAGACAACGTGCTCGCCGAAATACAGGAAACCCTCAACCAAAGAAACGAAAACCACATTATCAAAGTAACACTCGAACAGGACGCTGAAGCTCCGAGGTGGAAAGAAATCGTAATCACGGTCCAAGTAAGAGAAAGAGACCACAACAGCAAAATAAGCCTATGGGAAAAAATCGAAGAAAAAGTCGGAGCAAAAATAGAACAAATCAGAAACAAGTACTCCCCAAAAGAGTGGAAAATAATCGACAAAATAACCCAAAACCTCTCCATAAAGCTAGAAGAGCATCCGCGCTTCAAACACATTAAAAACAAAATCATACACCAAAGCCTAAAAGGTGAAACCCAAAAAATGGCGCACCGTGGAATTTTTTAGAGAAAAACCTCATAAAAATAATCAGGAAAATCGCAAAAACAAGTAAAAGGAATCAAAATGAAAGCAAGAGAAG
>JAUQYY010000250.1 GCA_030587505.1 Candidatus Sigynarchaeota archaeon | reverse complement strand
TGCTGCTGGAGGGAATTGTGAGCTTCCTGAACAGCCTGCGATTGCACTGGGTGGAATTCTTCTCCAAGTTTTATGAGACCGGCGGTATCGAATTCGCTCCCTTCGCTTCACACCGCCGGCTAACCCGACTGGAGAGAACCTACGAGGAGCTAGTTCCCGAAAAGGAGATCACAGTAAAGGCTAAGGGTTTCAGAGGCAGGTTTAAACGGTAAAATTTCCCGCTATGACCCTATCACACACATTTTTTTATTAACCTTTAACCTATTTCTCCGATAATATCATCCAAAACGGTTTGAGAAGAACGTTCAATCCTCACCCCCCAACAGGCCGTGAGTACGCGTCACGACATCAACACCACTGGAAGCGTTTTTTCGAGCCAAACGTTTAAGTATCTCCAAATAAAAAAGAATAATGGCTATCTTGTGATAGCCGAAAATGGGGTTAAAGGAGTGGAGAGGAGGGCTTCCCTACCCTCTCAGCCAACCCTCATGGTCGCTCGTATTTGGAGTTGGGTTCACTGTAGTTAGTAGGCTGGGAAAACTTTAACAGTAGGTTTAACCACTTAATATTCAAATCATTTTTTGTTTTAATTTCCTTTTAAGTGCTTCTGCGGAAGGCTTATAGTCCATCACGAGAATAATAAATTTTGAACGGTGATGTAAATTGTCTGGCAGACCCAGCTATATGCTCATGCTTCAAATTGAACACGGAGAAAAGGTTCCCCTCCCCTTCAAATATGAGAACCTTTCTGGTGATAGGATAGTAGCAATCATAGACGAGTACAACGATACCCTCTACTTGTGGTTCGGAAAAGACTGCAGCATCGTCCGCAAGAGGTCAGCGCTGCGCACCGCGCAGTCCATTAAAAAGTCGGGATTCGCATACGGGCAACTCCACATCGGACATGACCTCAAAGAACTAAAGATTGTCGACGAATCCACCATGGACGACCCGGAGACCCAGAGCAACCACAAAGAGCTGACCGCGATCTTCAACCGGAAATTCACAATGAAAGACCAGTTTCTGATGGAGGTTGGACCAAAACCGCAGGCTGCCCCCGCGGTCCAGCCGGCGGAGCAGGAAGCATACACGCCGCCTGAACCTACGCCGCAGCCAGCCCCCACAGAGCCTGTTTCTGCCCCTGAGCCAGCTCCAGTCGCCGAGGCTGTCCCTGAGCCGGCTGTTTCACCCGAGCCGGTCGGTCGTGCAGAGCCGGTCTCAGCGATTGATCCCGAGTTAGCTGGTCAGGTTAAGCTTGGTCTCTTGGCAGTTATCCTAGCCACGAAGTTTTCCGGTTTCCAGGTGAAAAGCGTCCTGTCGAGTGATGGAAAGCCGACTTACGAGTTTTCAAGTGCAGGCGGGGTTCTCTGTAAGGTTTCCCTTGATGGCCGCGACCTTGTAATTTTGCCGGAATCCGAGTTTGGTGGAATGAGAAACGAAATAATTGACCTGTTAAAGAAAAAGGTTAGTGAGCTTAACCTTTAGACCCCTCTCTTTTTCCTCCCTTCCTATTTATTTTTATTGAACCTTACGCGCGAACGTCATGTAGCCTGTGTGCCCTATCATCCTGGTTTCAGGCCTGGTTTTTCCCTCCTCCACGTTAAAGTACCTGACGATGCACTCGAGGGTTCTAAGGTCCACGAACTTCTCCTTCTTTAGCTCCTTCACCGTCTTTTGCACCTGTTCGATTGTCGGCGAGTACGATGCAAAGTGTCCTCCCCCTTTGAGGGCTTCGTAGGCTAATCTCACTGCGAGCCATGGGGTGGCTATGTCGAGTATAACCGCATCGACCTCTTCCTCCTCTATGCCCTCCAGAATGTCCCTGTTTTTCAGCTTCACGTACTCTAAAACTCCCGCTTTTTCAAGATTTTTCCTGGCCGTGTTCAGGAATTCTGCCCTGTTCTCGTAGCTGTACACTCTCCCGTGAGGTTTGACGTAGTTCGCAAGGATGGTTGTTAGCGCTCCGCTTCCAGTGCCGGCTTCCACCACCCTGCAGCCCGGCACCACGCCGGTGTTCAGGAGTATGAGGCCAATGTCCTTGGGGTAGATTATCTGTGTGGCTCTCCGCATTTTCAGAATGATGTCCATGGGTGTGGGTTTGACCACATGGAACTCGTGGTTCAGGTTGCTGAGCACTGTGGATCCGTAGGGCTTCCCGATAATGTCGTCGAAGTCTACTGTTCCCTTGTGGGTGTGGTGCTTTTTTCCCTTCTCCGCTCTGAGGAGCCACTTTCTTTTCCTGTCGTATATTAGGAGCACGTAGTCACCCTCGTTTATGCTCATCATCTTCGCCTCCCTTCCTTTAGAGGACTGGTTCCCCTGTGAGCGGAATCTCAGCGCCGCACCCGGGGCACCTCTTATCCCCTGTGACCCTATACTTGGTTATGCTGAAAACAAACCTCTCTATGAGCAGTTCCCCACACCCGGGGCACCAGGTGTTTTCTCCGCTGTGTCCCGGCACGTTTCCGAGGTAGACGTACTTTAACCCTTCCTCCAGACCTATCCGCCTAGCTTCCTCCAGTGTCTTGATGGGTGTGGGTTCTCTATCCCTCATCCTGTACTCCGGGTGGAACCTCGTCACGTGCCACGGAATGTTCTGATCCTCACTTCTTATTCTCCGTGCTATGCTCCTTAGACAATCCGGGTCGTCGTTCACCTGAGGTATCACGAGTGTGGTTATCTCAACGTGTATTCCCTTCTTTTTTGCTTCGTGGATGTTGCGCCAGACATGGTCCACATCGGCGCCGCAGTATTTTTGCACGGTTTCCTTACACCCCTTCACGTCCACATTCATGGCGTCCAAGCCGCTCTCTATGAGAAGATTCAGTGCTTCCGGGGTCATATAACCGTTGGTAACGTAGGTGTTGTAGTACCCCTTATCCCTCGCAAGTCTGAAAACATCTAGGGAGTACTCTAGCATGAGGGTTGGCTCGTTGAAGGAGATGGAAGTTCCATGGCACCTGTAAGCTTTAACTAGTCTAATGAACCGCTCTGGACTCACGTAGTTCTTGAACTCGTCTGGAGGCCGCTTCGAGATTTCCCAGTTCTGACACCACGGACAACTAAAATTACAGGACCATGAGCCTACTGTTAGGGCTTTCGAGCCGACGTAGAAATGGAAGAACGGTTTCTTTTCGATGGGGTTAGCGCTTATGGAGGAGATGTCCCCGTAGACGAGTGTATAGAGTTTCCCACCGATGTTCTTTCTAGTTTTACAGAATCCCACTCCGCCCTCCGGAATTTCGCATCTGCGCATGCAGGTGAGGCATCTAACCCTCTTTCCCTCGGTTTCCTCGAATAGGACCGCCTCCCTTAAACAGTTATCATCGTTTTCCATGTGTTAACCCTCGTTCCCTTTGATATTCCCATCATCTACTACTATTGTGCTGATTGAATTTCTCAAAACAACCATGTTACACGGTTTTTTAAATCCATTTTTACCTATCGGATAAAGCCATCCGAATGTGGTAGAACTGAGCTGTCTACACTCGTAATGGTGAATTCGAAGCTGGGTTTAAATTCTTAGATTTCTGGATGGTTTTGGAGAATAATCTTATATAAACCCTTTTTATATTAATCTCTAAAATCAATCCTACTAAAGTGAAATGGTTGGTGATAGCGTGTCTGAAAATGGACAACTACAACCCGCGGTTCCTCTTAAACTGGCTAGCCTAGAAGACCTCGCGAGAATGCTGGTTTTTTGGATGACACGAGAAAGAGGGGCTTCGATTCTCTATTTCGAGAAGGACGGAAAGCACATCTACGGGGCCTTGACAGTGAGCTTCCCCGGATACTATGAGCTGAAAGGGCTTCCCCTGTTCATCTGCGTGGTGAGAGACAAGGCGCCTGAGGGACAGTTCATCAGGTACCAGGGTCAACCCGAAGAATCCATCAGCTTCGTAAAATCAATAGAAATAGACCCAAAATACCACTATATTCCCATAGTGAAGCTCGCCGAACCACCCGCATTCGTAGGCAACTTGTGAACCCGAAAAATATCCATTCTACCCTTATCCTATTTTAGAAAGGGTTTTTGTGGTGTGTTTCTCGTCTGAGCACTTGTGCCTCTTTTTACCAGACTATTTCTGTTGAGGATGACCTGGCGAAGCTCCAGATAAACACAAGGAACCACAACACCACGGTTATTAGAACGGCGGTTGTCATGATTATGCTGTTTGTTTGGATCAGGTGCCAGATCTGGTACGCGAGGTTGAGGTAGGTGGGGTTTCCCGTGTCGATGTAGAAGTATGTGAAGATTTTCGGAATTTCTTGCACGGGAATGTACAGGTTGGACCAGTACTGATATGGAACCCACTTCACCACGAGGTCTGGTATGGTGTACAGGTACAATGACAGGTACTTGGGTACCGTTGCCAGCTGGATTATGTACCTGCCGGTGAAGTAGTCCACTCCTAGAAACGAACCCGCAAAGACGAAGCCAACCAGTGAGGGGTTGAACCCGGTGCCTCTCTGGAGGCCCTTAACAAGGCATATCAGGGTTACGAAACCTATTATTCCGAGGCAGGCGTAGTTGATGTAGTTGAAAAGGAGTTCTGGGTCTCCACCCCAGGTTATGTAGCCAGACGGGTTTACTCCTGGGAGGTAAACGTAGGGCAGCGTCAGGTAGTCTAGAATCAGAAAGACTATGAACTGGAAGATTGCTAGGAGCTTGTAGGGCACCTCTGTCATTTTTATCCCGTAGGTTTGAGCCTCAAATTCTCCCGCTCCCGCGAAAACGAGCCAGATTATGGAGCCGACGGCGAGGGAGCCGACTATGCACATGGCGACCACGTTAACCATCACCTGGAGGTTCGTCCATATTCCCCATATCCAGTTCGCGAGGAGGGCGAATATCCGCTCGCTGTAGAAAACGTACGCCGCGTAGACCGGCAGGGGGCATATCATGAGTACGAGGAGAGAGGTGTACAGTACCCGGGTCGCTCTGCTGGCCTTCCAAACCCAGTCGCTCATGGTCACTATTCTACCCGCGAGGATTATTCCCGCGAAGATGCCCAGGATGGGTGAAATCGTCGGGAGTATGAAGAACAGTATAACAATCAGGGTGTTGAAACCATAGAAGATTCGGTACCGCAGGGGAATGAGTGTGGTGCTGCTGTTTATCGTGGAAAACGTGTTGGCCAAGCGTGTCCTGTTTATCACTATGAAAAGGAGCCAGGGAAGCGAGAAAGAGATCGGGGCGACCACATAGTTCATCAGGTAATCCGTGGTGTTAAAGAACTGAAAAGCCTGAATCATAGATTGGTAGAAGGGGAGATAGGCCAGATTAGGGTCAATGGGAAACGGATACTGGTAAATCTTGTAGGGGGAGACAGCAAACAGTAGAGCAAAATATATCGGTAAACCTAAGGCGCAGATTACAACGAGGAGCCTGACTGCTATGACGCCACCGATTCTCCTACTCATCACAGGGCCTCCGGAACCGATGAAAGCGATTATTTTTAATAAGGCGCAACTCTATACTAAAAAGGTTTCTATTTAAACAACAAGGCAGCCTAAAGGCCAAGGCTACCCGGCAACTCCGTTTGAAAAGTACATCTTTAGTTTTTGGTACATCTCAGGAGATGAGAGCTGTTTTCCGGATCCTCTTTCGCTCCCCGAAGGTTCTTTGTATCAATTTTTAGTTAAAAATAAATATCAAAGTATTCCCTTGTATCTAAGGGGCTTGAGTTGGAATCCAAATATCGGGAGCAGATCCAGGAGTACGTGGATCTGTGTCAAAGTCTGATAAGGGAAATGAGAGAAAAGCACGAGGTTGAGATAGACTCAGCCGAATTCATGAGAGAGCACTCCGAGAAGTACATGGAGCTGGCCGAGGACTCACAGATATATCTCCAGAGGATAACAGAGTATCTCGAGCTGAGGCAGAGGGCGGTCAACGAGTTCATCTCCCAACTGTTCTGGGTAAAGCAGGCGCTGAGCGCAAAGGACCCCGAAGAAACCTCCTTCTATCTGCGCAACGCCCTCGAGGGGCTGATAGACATGGAAACACTGCTGAGGCGTGAGACCGAACTATTGGTAAACTTCGAGGAGAGGGTTCGAGCCATCAGAAACTTCATCGACCTCGTTGACAAAACCAAAAAGGAGATAGAAAGCTACCAGAAATTCTACCCCAAACTCATACTCAAACTCGAAGAGATAGTTGAAAATATTCAAAAACAACGGGCAAAACACCCCGAACACGAGAAAAAATGAATCATCCACTCACCCCCCTTCCTCCGTTGAGTTACCCCAGCACGCGATTGATCTCGGTCTTTATTCTCAAGGCTGATTCCTTAGGATTCTCAGACTGGTAGATTGAGCGTCCAACTATGGCGTAGGAAGCGCCAGCCGTAAAAGCCTCACCAATGAGGCCCCCCTGAAAGCCGATACCCGGACTAAAGATTGGAAATTCTCCTCCAATAATTTCTGAAACCCTTCTTATTATCTCCGGGCGTGTGGCGCCGACAACAACTCCATCTGCTCTCCACGCCTTCGCCCTCTCAGCGAAAACCTCGTACTGAAAACGAACTTTCCTGCCGCTGATCACCTTCTGCCCATACCCCTCCACGGCGCCGGGGTGGGACATATACACCAAGAGGATAATCCCTCTCTTGTACTCCTTCGCTACGCTGAAAACTCTTTCCAAACCGTCCTTCCATCCCACAAAGGGGTTGGCGATGAGAGCGTCAAAACCAGCGTCAAAAAAGTGACGCGCAGCCCATTCATTCGTGTGTCCAACGTCGTTCAGCTTGCAGTCCATAATCACGGGAAGACCGTAGCCAGCCGCGTCCTCAATTAACATTTGAATCCCCTCGAAAAGGCCGAGGGGAAGCAGAAGCTGAAAATTTACCTTAACTCCCGCGATGTGCTCCCTAACATCACCCAAAACACGCCTAACCATCTCCAGCAGTTTCTCCCGGTAATCCTTCTTTCTAGTCGACACCGACAGGTCCAAGGCGAGGACCACGCGGCTATCGTTCACCCGGGCACACTTTTCAAGCTTTTCCCTAAAAATCGACACGAATCACACCCCTAAAAGAGAGAGATTGAACCATTATAAAAAAATACCCCCGCAGGAGATCACCTGAAGAGCAGGGAAAAAAACTAGAGAAGTTCAAGCACCTTCTCAATCACCCTCGGAATGGCGGCTCTTACCTCTGGTGAAAGCTCCATGGTGTACTCCTGGTAGTTCTTGGGCTCAACGCCTATCAACACAAGCTCAGGGGGCAGCTTACCCAACTCCTTTCCGATCCTGAGAACCGACAATAGGTCCATCTCGTGGAGAGAAAAGAACTTCACTCTGCCACCCATCAACCTGTCCAAGCCAAGAACGTAGATCTCCCCCGGTGACCCGCCACCCAAAACAGCATCAATCAGTATCACCCTGTCAGCCCCCTCCATAAGATTAAGAAGCACAATCCCG
>JAUQYY010000235.1 GCA_030587505.1 Candidatus Sigynarchaeota archaeon | reverse complement strand
CGACCTGGTGAGGCAGTCCGTAGGAAAGAAGGTTCCTTCGAGGAACCTGGTTGAAAGACTCAAGGAGGTACTGAAGAAAAAGGGCGAAGACATGGATGTTGAGAGCGCGGCGAGGATTGTGCTCGGAGAGTACATGGCCAGGTTCACCCTGTTCTGGCAGGTGCAGATGATGAGCGTCGAACTGGCGCTACTCGCACCAAACCTCTGGAAGAAGTACAGGAAAACAAGCAACAGGGTGAACGAGTACGAGAACATAAAAATGGACATCAGCAACATCGAGAAGGACCTTCCACAACTCACCGCGGAGGACGGCGTGCCCGTGATGGAGCTGGGAGCAATAAGCAAAAGGTTCTTCGGCGGGGTTGAGTCAATAGCCGAGTTTTTCGGGGACGAGGTCTCAGTGAAACTCGAGGAAAAGGAAAACGAAGTCGAGGTGAAACTCTGCTTCCCGTGGATGGAAAACCTGAAACCCGGCTCAAGGTCCCTCAGGTCGTGGTTGAGAGCCTACACGTGGAAAAGGTTCACCGAGGAGAATGAGAAGAAATTCGAGGCCTACAAGAAAATATTAGGCCTGTACGGTCCGGGGGCGGAGAAGGAGTTCGAAAGGTTCGTAGACCATCTCAGAGAGGTCATAAGAGAGGGAAAGTGAGCTAGTTTCTGTTAAGACCAAGTATCCTCCTCAGAATCTTTTCGAGGGTCCTCCTAGCTTTTACCCCCACAATCTCGCCGATTTTTCGCCTCTGGTCTATAATGTACACCGTGGGCAGCTTTTTGATTCTGCTCTTGAAAGCCTCTTTAATCTTGCCGGCGAACTTCACCCTCACAATCGGGGACTCGCCCTCGCAGATTTTCAGGCTTTCAATAGCCTCCCTCAGTTCCTTCTCGAACTCGGTGCACTTCGGCGCACCGGAAGTGAAGAAGAGGAAGGTTAGCTTTCTCTGAATCCTGTCAAAACTCAGAAGGTTGTACATGCACTCCCTGCACACATCCTCCGGGTCGAAGAGAGTCATCGCCAGCTGGTACAACTCGCTGAACATGTCCTCTAAAACGTGTTTTCCCCTCACCTTTATGGGCATGCCGGTGGAGCCGCAGCAGATGAGACCCGAATCATCAGCGTAGACGAGATCGTGGCACGCGTCCTCCTCGTTTGTTGGCAATTCGACCTCAAAGTGAACGGGAATAACAAAGGACAGGGGGTAAAGCTCATCACGCCCCAGGCAGAAATACTCATCCCCATACTTGAACAGACAGGGACAAATGGGAAAAACCTTCTTAACGGCGACTCCTTTACCCATAAACCATCCCCAACCAGAGGTTAGAAACAGAATACTGTGTTTACTGTTTCACTGAAAAGGATTACATATAAAAAATTTCTGGGAAAGCCGTCCCCCAAACCAAGCAGCCAAAACCCGCCAGAAAAGACTACCCTTAACCTCAAAACCCCCAAAAAAACGCAACCCTTCTGAAACGGAAGCTCGAAAAAGAAAAAATAATTTGAATTTTTCCGTCCCGACGGTCACTTTCCCGAGAGGAAAAAGGAGCGTGAATCCGAAAACCAAAAGTGTAATTAAGAGGGCAAACAATACCTGTTAACGATTACCGTTTGGGATGTGGTAACTTGTCCGAGAAGGCGAGTGATCAGTTGATAAAGTTCCTCGCAAAGAAGGGTGACTACTACGTGGAGCTCGCAGAGCAGCACCTCCACGACAACGAGCGCGAGAAAGCGAAGGAGCTGCTGGAGGGAGCCCTCAACTACTACACGAAGGCGGGATTAAGCGAGAAGGTTGAGGAGACACGCAAGAAGATAGAGTCAATAAAATAAGCCAGCCACATAGAACACGTTACAAGCAGCAGCCCCAGAGGGGTTCAAATGAAACCATCTGTCATCCATGCATCCGTGGAAACGGGGGGTGACGGAGGGATTCATGGTAGGCCGACGCCGTCGATTTCGGCTCCGCACTCGGGGCACCTCGAGTTTTTAATGTTGTTCTCCAGAATGCTGAAGCCGTACCTTCGGATAAGCAGCTTTCCACAGTTGTAGCAGTAGGTGTTTCCGCCCGGTTCACCCGGTATGTTACCCTCGTACACGTATCTCAGACCCTCTTCGAGTCCTATTTTCCTCGCCATGCGCAGGGTCTCGGCGGGTGTCGACGGCTTCCGCGTCATCTTGTAGGTCGGGTAGAACGCCGTAACGTGCCACGGTGTCTCAACACCTAGGCTCCTAATAAATCGGGCAATCTGCCTCAGCTCCTCCTCCGAATCGTTTAGGTCAGGAATAATGAGGGTTGTTATCTCAATCCAGATTCCCAGCTCTTTGTACAGCTTTATCGACTCGAGCAGGGGTTCCAGTCTGGCTCCGCAAACCTTGCGGTAGAACTCATCTGTGAAGGCCTTAAGGTCGATGTTCGCCGCGTCTAGGTAGGGTGCAATGGTTCTCAAAGCCTCCTCGCCTATGTACCCGTTCGTGACGAAAATGTTTTTCAAACCCTCCCTGTTCGCGAGCCTGGCGACATCGTAGGCGTACTCGAAGAATATTGTTGGCTCGGTGTAAGTGTAGGATATACTGTCACACATCTGCGCCCGGGTGTCCCTCACAATCTCCCTGGGGCTCAGATTCTCCCCGACTATGACGCCCCTCTCCCTTGGCATCTGGGAGATCTCATAGTTCTGGCAGTGTAAACACCTGAAGTTGCACCCAACGGTGGCGATAGAGTACGTGTCTGTTCCCGGGAGAAAATGGTAGAGCGGCTTCTTCTCAATGGGGTCCACGTTTATCGAAACCACCCTTCCGTAAACCAGAGAGTACAGCGTGCCGTCCCTGTTTTCCCTCACCGCACATACCCCCTTCTTACCGTTCGCTATAACGCACTCCTGCCTGCAGAGGTAGCATTTCACCTTCTTATCCTCAAGCTTCTCGTAGAACATAGCCTCTCTCATACTCATACAAACCCATCCGACTGCTCCTAACAAAATATTTAGTTACAACACCTTAAAAGTTTTCAAACAAAACAAGAATCCCAGAAGGTCCTTATAAACCATGTTGAACCCGTAAATAAAAATATGAGGGGAAACAGTTTAAATCCCAATCCACACTACTCTAAAAAGAAAAGGGGACTCTCCCCACACGGAACCGAAGGTGGAGCACTTGCAGAAAGAAGCAAACATGGATGTATTCTTCAACCCCAGAACCGTGGCGATAATCGGTGCAAGTGAGAAGCTCAGATTCGGGTACTTCGTGACCAAGAGCCTTCTCTCACGCACCGACTTGAAAGCCTACCCCGTTCACATCAAAGCCGACACCGTAATGGGAGTCAAGGCTTACAGGTCTGTCAAGGACATACCCGACAGTGTGGACCTTGCCCTCTTCATCGTCCCTAGCCAGGCTGCACCGAGCGCCATGAGTGACTGCGCCGAGAAAGGTATAAAACACGTGATCATTCTCTCGGCGGGCTTCGCCGAGGTGGACGAGGTTGGCGAGGAGAGACAGCGGGAGATAGTGGAAATAGCCCGAAAGAACGGCATGCGGGTCATTGGGCCCAACTGTGTCGGCGTAACCAACCTGTCCAACAGGTTCACCACCGCAGATATAGACGTGAACAGCCTAAAGGAGGGGAACGTGGCGTTCATCGCTCAGTCGGGCGTATTCGGAACAGTGATAATAGACTGGGCGGCGGCGAACAATTTCGGGCTGAGCAAAATCATAACCCTCGGAAACAAGTGCGACGTGGACGAAATAGACGTGTTAAACTACCTCGAGAACGACGACGAAACAAGGGTGATCTGCCTCTACCTGGAGGGAATCAAGGAAGGCAGGGGAAGAGACTTCATCGAAACCTTCAGGCGGGTAACTAGGAAAAAACCCGTTATCGTCCTGAAGAGCGGAAGAACCGGTGCGGGTGCGAGGGCGGTGCGGAGCCACACCGGAAGCGTCGCGGGAAACGACAGAGTGTTCGACGCCGTTCTAAAACAGACGGGAGCCATAAGAGTGGACAGCGTGGAGGAACTCCTAGACACAGCCAAGGTCCTTGCAACCCAGCCCCTCCCAGAAACAGACGGCGTAGCCATCCTAACCAACTCCGGGTCGCTGGCGGCCATGACTTGCGACGAGCTTGAAAACCTTGGAATGAAACTGGCCACCTTCGAGGCGGAAACAACGGAAAAAATGAAAAAAGTCGTTCCCTACTGGACATCGGTCAAAAACCCGGTGGACATAGGGCCCGCCATGCTGCAGGTCGGCCCCCAGGTGCTCGAAGCTGTCCTCGGTGACAGAAACGTCGGATGCCTACTCATAATAACCTCACCCCCGGGAATGGTCGTCAAACCCTACGGCTGGGGCCTAGACCTTGTACCCTTCTACAAACTCTACAAGAGAGTAATAGACAAGCACCCAGAAAAAACGGTGATCG
>JAUQYY010000232.1 GCA_030587505.1 Candidatus Sigynarchaeota archaeon | reverse complement strand
GGATAAAGAGCGCAAAACGGTTCCTGAGAACACGGTGAAGTGGAATGCCCAAACTGAGATTCGTAATACCGAAAGGCTCCCTGCAGAAGGCTACCCTTCAGCTCTTGGAACAGGCGGGGTACAGTGTTAAGGCTGTTGAACGCTCATACCGCCCTTGGATCAATGACCCAGAAATCAGCCTTAAACTGATTAGACCGCAGGAGATACCAACCCTGATTCAGGAGGGCGCCCACGAGTTGGGGATAGCGGGGATGGATTGGGTTAACGAGACCAACGCTGACGTACAGCTACTCTCGGAACTGGACTACGGGAAGGTTAGCATAGTGCTAGCGGTTCCAAACTCGTGGGAAGAAGTAAACTCTCTCTCAGACCTCATCAGGAACTTCGCCCACAGCGGAAGACCCATCAGAATCGCGACCGAGTACATAAACCTAACTCTGAAACACGTAATGCGAAACAGCGAGTACCAGAAACACTTCGGAAACAAAACTCCGGAGGTAATAACACCGTGGTCTCGCTACGGAGAGAACCCGAATGTTAAGGTTATGCTCTCCTTCGGCGCCACCGAGGCGAAGCCTCCCGAAGACGCCGACGCGATAGTTGATAACACCGAGACGGGAACAACTCTTAAAAGCAACGAGTTAAAGACGATTGAAGTACTTGATCAGTCTCAGGCTGTGCTCATTGCGAATAAGGAGGCTCTAAAGGAGAAGTGGAAGGGGGAAAAAATCCGCGACGTGATGACCCTACTGGTGGGCGTGGTGGAGGCTAGGAAAAAACTACACCTTTTTATGAACGTTAAGGAAGAAAACATTGAACCGCTCCTAGAGCAACTGCCCGCCCTGAAACGTCCGACAATCTCACCCCTGGCAGGTGCGGAAGGGTGGTTCGCGCTAAACACCGTGGTAGCCAAGGAGGACTTCTTGAAACTCATCCCCGTCCTACGTAAACTTGCGCAGGGAATAGTCGTATACGAGCCAAAAGGGGTTCTACCCCTCGAGGAGATACGGAACAAAAAATTCAGAGAGTAGCACCGAACGCTGGTAAAAATCCAAGATCGCTGGAATCTATGGCTCCGGAACGATTCCCCCATCACTTATGTGAAATTCTTTCCAACCGTAGGTTTCCAACTTTTTCCAAGACACCATACACGAATCATCCGAGCGACTTTATTGTCGGATGTCTTGAACCTCATCTCTATTATTCCACATCGTAGATGTGTTTGAGGGTGGCCAGTTCCCTTTCCGTGTGCATACCGAGAGTCAGGACGCCTATGACCGTGTTTCTTATCTGGTCGGTCGCCGCTCTTAGATGAGAAAAGAGAGTGAAGGCCTTATCGAACCCTACGTGCTGTATATATGTTGATAGGGAAGAAAAGACAGACAATCCACCGAATCCAACCTTTTCGTGAGCAGCCTTAATCACAGCCTGGATTTTTGAAAGATTTTTCAAACTATTCAGTGTGAATTCTTCTCTCTTATAATCTACGTCGTAGAAGTAAAACATGGTGAACCCATCGATGAATCTAAAAACTCTCTTCTCCTCAAGAGGTTCTATAAACCAGTTGAACTGAGCCATTTCTTCTCTGATTCTCTGAGGCGATTTATCAAATGTGATATAAATTACGGGTTCGCCTCTTGAAGCCGCGTTTTATGACACCTGATTTACAAACAGTTTTTTCCAACTTTTGGTGGACCAACCAACAAGTAATCCCCGAGGAGAAGCCCACCACCAACCCAGTCGTCGAACCAGTTTATTCCAGTCTCAAATACAGGCTCAACCATCTAATGTCCTCTCCCTCCGCCGAGATATTATCCGGTGAAATGTTCGATAAATAAGGCTTTCACTTTACCGCAAGATTTAACCCGATGGATTTGAAGTTCTGCCGGATATTTCTTGTATTTGCCTTTCGATTTCTTCCTTTTCCCTAATTTTCTCATCGAGCCTTTTTTCATCTTCTGGTGAACTAAAACCCGCTTGTATCATGGTTTTGAGGTCTTTAATTTCTCTCTCGAGTTTTATTTTTCTCATCTCAAGGTTTGTTAATTGAACGTACGGTGGAGTACTACTTTCCTGCTCTGGAGGCTCGACCCTTTCGGTTGTGTACTCAATCATGTCGAGGCCAAGCTCGTTTAGCATTTCCTTGTCCTCTCTTTTCACAAAGCTGTCAAGTTCGGACTCGGTTCCCTCAACTTCCGTCCTTAAGCTTAAATCATCCACCTCGCTGATTTCAGAAGATTCTTCGGTGGCGAGTGGTTCCTCCTCGATTCTTTCGGGAAGGTCGGTCTCCTCCAGCTGGGTTAGGATTGTAGGTGTTTCTCTGGCTGTTTGTTCCTCTGGTGGTGGCTCCACATGTGTTGAAGGCGTGATTTCGGGAATGGTTTCGAGGGGAGATGACGCCTCTTCCGGTTTTTCCAGCTTCTCGGTTTCTGGATGGCTCTCTGTTATATTTTCTAAGGGTTCAAGTGAAGCCTCTGTTTCGGGCTTAACAATCTCTGGAGCGATGGTTTTCACGAGGTCTATTATTGCGTCTATTATGTTCCCCACCTGCCTCCGGAGAGAGGTGATCTCGTTGGTGAACTCAGCTTTAAGACTGGAGATGTCCTCCCGGATTCCTTCGATCTTGGAGTCTAGCGCTCCGATTTTTTCCACAAAGTCCTCCATCCCCGCTGTGGATTCGACTTCTGTTCTTGTTTTTAGCATGTTCTCCAGGGCGTCTATTTTATCAACTTTGGATTCTAACTGTTCCAGCCTCTCCAGAACGATGTTTAGATCCGATGTTTTCTCAACTTCGCTCAACAACTCGTCTATTTCGTTCCTCAACTTGCTTAATCGTTCCCTGGTACTCAAACGTGATTCCTCCTTGTGTGTTTAATAGTATAATTATTTTTGTTCTTTTTATAGATATTCTTTGGATACTTCACAATAAAGAAACATAAAATTGTGATTATCGCATTTTACCAGTAGAAAAATTAAAAAGATTGGAAGAGGTAATATGAAATCATAAGGGAACACAGAGGTTTAGAGTTGGGATTAAAAACGTTTGGCAGCGAAGGCCTTGAAACATACAACAAATCTAGCACTAGCTCACTAAGTGAACAGGACAAACAAGACGAAGAGCGAAAGAAACTGATAAATGAACTCACACTGATGAGGGAGAGTATCATAAGAACTGTAAAAAACAGGTTTCCAATGAAAGGCATAGACATCATAATAAAACAAGCCTTTGACGAGGCAGTAGTAAAAAACCTGGAAGAAATCAAGAAACTTCTTTTAAGAACAATTCATGGAGAGGCCAAAACCATAAAAACGCCCAAAGAGGATACTGAAAAACAACTGGAAAGCAACGAAACCCTGAAGAAAACCAGCAGTCTCCAGCACAAACCAGAAATAGGCATCTCCCAGGAAGATTTCCCAGCGCCAAGAAAGGGAGGCAGCACGGAAGCTTCTCCTCAGGCGAAGAGCTGCGGTTACGTGTTGAATGAAAAAGAATTCAGAAAAAAGATGGACCAGTTAATTCTTGAGATAAAAATTCGTGATAAAAAATTGAAAGAGAAGGAAAGGGAGATCGAGGCACTCAGAAAAAGGTTGGAAATCCTGGAACAGCAGAATATGCCCCCATTTGTGGAGAGTTGGGGAGTGGATGGAAGTTATGGAGAGGAAGAGATAAAGCAGTTGCAGGATCGAGTTAAGCGCTGGGAGATAATATGGCAAAAAATGAAGCCCCTCTTTGGGAGAGACCCAAAATTCAAAACACTCTTCATACTCCAACGCCTTGGAAGTATAAGCATTAGAAACCTATCCCAAGCCCTAGGCCTGGACACGAATTACACAACGACAATTTTGCGAGAGCTACAGGAATCAGGGTTTGTTAGGGTGGAGGGAACCATTGTTAGAATAAACACAGGCCTCTAGCAAGCGGTTAACACCTGTAAAAGCCGTCATGATGGCGTTAGAAGCGGAAAAACTTATACGGGTTCATTATCTGCTTCTCAAAATGTTAAGTTCAGGTTAAAGAAGGAAACAGCATTTTCAAACAGTTTCTGTTCGACCCTTTCTCTACCGTGTCCTTTTATATCGGCTATCTTTTTCACAACAGGCAGGCAATCCTTTGGTTCACCTCTTACTTTCTTATACGTTACCGGGCCGTCGGATTCGGTGAGGAGACGGTTCAGACTGACTTTTTCAACCAGGTATTGAACCTTTTTAGAGTAGAGAACAGCGGGAGTAATTGAGAAGTAGTAACCTCTCTGTTCGCCGAGGCTGATCAGGTCTGGGGGTCCAGTATACCAGTGAATCAGCACCTTCTTCATTTCGTACTCCTCAAGGAGCTTAAAGACCAGCCGCTCAGCCCCCTTTGTGTGAAGAACCACCGGAAGGTTCAATTCGTTTGCAATTCTGAGCATTTCTCTAAAGATTTTTTCCTGCCAAGGATAAAACTCGCTACTCTTCACAAAATAGTGATCC
>JAUQYY010000231.1 GCA_030587505.1 Candidatus Sigynarchaeota archaeon | reverse complement strand
GTTGACATGGGTGTGATCATCGCGGGAACGGATATTGTTTCGGTTGACGCCGTGGCATCAAGTGTAATGGGTTTCGAGCCCTCCGAAATACCACACATAAGACTCGCCGCGCTGCAGGGACTAGGGGAGATGAACCTAAACAGAATCGAAATTAGAGGAGCAGACCTCAGCGAAGTTCGTAGAAGGTTCCAAAGACCCTCGGCAGACGTTATGGGTATCTACCCGAACGTAGAGGTTTACGTCGGGTGCGCATGTTATGA
The DNA here is from genome assembly GCA_030587505.1 of Candidatus Sigynarchaeota archaeon. GTDB lineage: Archaea > Asgardarchaeota > Lokiarchaeia > Sigyniarchaeales > Sigyniarchaeaceae > Sigyniarchaeum > Sigyniarchaeum tengchongense. Next base: position 2,378 of record JAUQYY010000231.1, on the reverse strand, counting down.
AGGGTGTTTGGCCTGGACAAGAGTAGAGCTAGATAGACTTAGAAAACACAAGCTCGTGGAAAAAGCGGGGAAAGTTAACCTCATCATAGGACGAGACGCGAAGGTACCGAAAGAACTGGAGGGCAGGGTTTACATCATAGGAGACTGTGCGGAGGAACACAGAAATAAGGGTGACTTTGTCCCAGGCTGTCCCGCCTTTAGAATCCTGGGTAAGATACAACCCTTGGAATAGCCCCCGCAAGTGCGGGTGCAACCAAGGAGTAACAAAACAGAGGATATAGTTTTTGTCTCCGTTGAGAATTACGTGCAGGAAACTAAACGAAATTGCTAAGGGCTTCGATACCTTTCTGGCCGGCTTTTACTCCCAATTTTTCGGCTTCGGTAGTTAAACCCTTCACCTCAGCGTTTAGCACATCCTCGAACGTTCTTACTCCGGTGACTACCGCAGCGGCCATTCCGAGTTTCTCAGCGGCATCCACGTTTAGAAATCCACAGGACAGCACTCCTTTCTCGCCTATGATGAGTAGGAGAGGGGCTGGTTTCAAGTCAACCCTAAGACCCAAACATTGACGGTCTCCTACTTTTATTTGTTCTATTTCTATCATTTGGATAAACCCCACTTCTCATTTCAATCATGTAGCTTAAATTTTTCGCCGCAGAGAAAAGCGTGAACCCGTGTTGATGGTTACCTTCCAAGCATCTCTCTCGTTATAAATCGATCCATCCCTTTTCTCTCAACAGATCTTGCTGCTACAAAAACCGCGGTGTGCCCCGAGATTTTCACATCTCCCGTTAGAACATATTCAAGTAAGAACACTCCGAAGAATATGTCTCCTGCACCAGTGGTTTCCACCACCTTTTCAGGGCGGGTCTTCGGAGGAATATAAAAATTCTCTTTCCCTCTTATTAGAACACCCTCCTCACCCAGCGTTACTATGACGATTTCTGGACCAAAGTTTAGAATCTCCTGGGCGGCCTCGTAAATGTCGTCGCACCCCGTAGCGGCTACCGCCTCACGCTTTGAACACTTGACGATATTCACTGAGGGAAGAACGTGTTCGCCCTCCCGCCATGTGTCAAAAAACACGTTTCCAGAATCGTCAAACCTCCGAACGAAACCCTGCAGATCTATCGCCACTGGAGAATCTGTTTCTCTGGAGATTCTCTTAACAAAATCGGGGGAGATTTCCCGTGCTATGGGGCTAATGAGGAGAGAGTCAGCTTCCAAGAAATTTTTCGGAACGTCTTCAAACAGAATCGGCTCACACCTCTCCCTCAGTCTGAGACGTCTACCTCCGGAAAGGTACTCAAGCTCAAAACAGGTTGTCAAGCCATCTGTTCTCCGGATAGAGGCTTCGATTCCGACCTCTTCAAAAATGGATAGAGCCTCGTCGTCAAGATCTCTACCAACCTTGGACACTATACCCACGTTTCCGCCCATCTTCCTTGCGGCTATTCCTGCGTAAAAGGGAGCGCCGCCGATGGAGCGGGTTCTTGAGCCTTCCCGGATGATGACATCCTTCGCAATATGCCCAATAACCACTAGGTCAAGCAAAAACTCCTCCCCGAAACGGGTTAACCGACTTAACCAAGAGCAGCATTTTCAGGTTTTTCGGGATTTTCTCTCTTCCTTCGCCCTGACTCGAACCACGTTCCTGTGAACAGCACAGTTGATGCAGTACATCTTGATCTTCTTGGTTCTAGCTATGTATGCTCCCTGCTGTCTCAACTCTCGACCAATCATCGGATCCACCATTGAAGTGTACACCGTCACCTTCTTGGCCTTGTCGCGTGGAACAAGCTTACCGCAGAGAGAACACTGCACATATCCTTTCTTTCCAGCACTTCCTTTGGCCCTTCCACCGCTTTTACGTTTCTTCGGCAAAATATCACTTCACACTAATCAATTGAGTCTAGACCAAACAGCGCCCGAAGAACTATTTATTTTTATCCTCTACAACGAGCAATAACAGGGAGTGGTGTGTAAATGTTTTGAACCCATTTAGATGGACGGGAAACCGTTTTATACGGGTTATCCCTTAAAGGGGGTACAACCACTTTCCCGGAGCATGATAAGTTGGACTGGTGGATTCTGTACTTTCTTCTCAACGGCGGGAACGAATGGTGGACGTATCCCCTGCTCGGCGGAATGACCGTGTTTACGGGAATAATAGCGTCCATGCTGGGGGTTGGTGGCGGGTTCTTGAACGTCCCCCTAATAAACTATTTGGGAAACGAGCCGATCAATGTGGCAATAGGAACCAGCTTGTTCATTATCGTTTTCACCTCGCTTTCCTCCACCTTGGGTTACGCTCGCAAAGGCGTCATCGACTTCAAACTGGGTTTGGTGCTGGAAACGGCGTCGATTCCCGGAGCCT
>JAUQYY010000208.1 GCA_030587505.1 Candidatus Sigynarchaeota archaeon | reverse complement strand
CCTCTAACCACACCATAGTACTTGACAACAAACCTCACGAAACCACCCCGGAGAAAAATTTGATCCATTAAATTGGTGAAGCAGCACTAACCAATTGGTAAAGGAGATATTTCAGCCTTTTGGAACTAAATTTATTTCAACCCCACAGGATTTGCCGCGGAAACCAGGGTATACGTGTAGCATATAAGTTGTTTGGGGCACATATATTGTAAAGGAGGCACATTTTTATTTAAAGTAACACTTATATGCTTAGGAGTAGTAAATCCTGTTGGAAGGTGAGCAGCATGGCTATTGTGGAGGTGGGTCCAAAGTACCGTGTAACAATTACACAAGAGATACGCAAGAAGGTTCCTTTAAAAGTTGGGCAAAAGGTCTATCTGCAGGCTAGGTTTCCCTACGTTATCCTGATTCCGATTCCGGAAAAAATAGATGAAACGCTAGCCGACCTGATGGGAGACATCACCTACGACAGGAAGGAGAGAAAACGGGCAGAAAAACAGCTTTTAAGGGAGATAGCCGGGAGTGGAAAAGGAGTTCATGGTTGAAACAGAGTTCCTCTTCGGCTTCCAGCCGAAAGACAAACACTACAACACGGTGTCTAGTATTCTTAAAGCATACACAGAAAAGAGGTTCCTCCGCCTGTATTATCCAACCTCGGCTCTAATGGAGATACGACAGGTCATGGCCAGCCACCAGAAGACCGCCGCAGAAAGACTTAACGCTCTCACGCTCATAAAGGTAAAGGCAGTCTCATTCGGCCTTCAGGAAATGGGACTAACCTCCGAGGACCTAATTTTCTGCGAGCAGTTACTTGAGCAAAACAGGGATCTAACCTTCTTTGACGGTTTACACGCCGCCGTAGCTCTGAACAATAAGCTTACAATAGTCTCAAATGATAGAATCTACGATAGACTCAATGTGAAAAGGCTTTCTTTCAAGGCTTTCCTGGACCTTCTCAGGCAGTAGCTTTTCAAAATTCGGAGGAACGCAAACCGAGCAATGCCGCAAAAAAGCGGGTAGAATTAAAAAAGAGTGGAGAGAATGCTATCCTTATTCTCCCCACAGGTCTTTGGCGACATCGGGTAGGCCGATAATCGTCAAGCGGTCCTTTGTGGGGATAGCGTCTTCGGTCCAGCCGCGCCAGGCGTAGTACTCCTTCAGCATCTCCTCAACCGGGGGAACCTTACCCTTCTGGCCGCCCTCCTTGGTCGGCGTCAATAGGCGCTTCGGCAACACGTTGTCCTTGGCGCTCATGCCACAACGCACACAGTAGGCCCACTTCAGGTTAAACAATCGGTCGGCGGTGATGTTTAACGTCAACTCGTCAATGGGCCAGCCGCAGCAGTTCTGGAAGGCCTCCAGGAAGGTTGGGGTCGACATTGCCACTCCGCCGAACATGCACACGACTCCTGCTGCTAGTACCGCGAACAGGTCTTGCATGACTCCCGTGAGTTCGCCCTTTCCGGTCGGGTCGAATCTTCCTGTTCTCTTCGTTATTCCTGCGGGTGGGTTTAGTATGCCCATGGCTGCTATGGCGGGGTAGCCTGTCACGTGGCACGCTCCTCTGGGCGCCGTGGCGTACTCGACGGCCATTGAGAAAAACGCGCGTGGATCGTGCATTGGGGCTTCTAGTCCTTTTACTGTTGTGAGGAAGTCGTGTCCCTTTCCTAGTTTGTCTGCTGCTGCTTGTGAGCCGTCTGCTAGTAGTTCTCCCGCTTTTCCCTCTCTCTTGACTATTTTTTCTGTGATTTGGAGCATGGCTTCGGCGTTTCCCCAGGTTAGTTCTATTCCGTCGATGTCGTTCTTGTTTATTATTCCTTTTTCGTAGGCTTCCATCGCCCAGGCTATTGTGGACCCCGTGGAAATGGTGTCAACCCCGTAGTCGTTGCATAAGTAGTTTGCCCAGGATATTGCTTCGAGGTCGTCTATGAGTTGTAGGGCTCCGAATGTTCCGCAGGCTTCGTATTCTGGTCCCGGCCCCTCGTACTTGTAGGGTTTCTGGATTTCTACCCATCTTCCGCATCTTATTGGGCAGTTGTAACAAGCGGTTTGCTTTTTGAGTATGGTTTTGTACATTGCTCCGCCGCCGATTTTATCGGTTCCCTCCCATTCCCCGAGCTGCCAGTTCTTGATAGGGATGTCTCCAAGGGGCTTCATCGAGTCCATAAAGTACTCGGTTCCATATTTTCCCAGTCCCAGAGCGACCATGGGGTTTACGGATATCCATTGCGAGTATCTTTTTATCATTTCTTTTACCGCGTCGGGGTTTGCCCAGTTAAAGTCGCCAGTTCCTCTTATGGCTATGGCTTTGAAGTTCTTGCTTCCCATCACCGCTCCTGAGCCGCCTCTCCCTAGGGCTCTAGCTTCGTCATTTATGATGCACGCTAGTTTCGATTTTTTCTCCCCAGCGGGTCCTATGCACAGGACCCTTGCCTTCTTCTCGCCGACTTCTTCCTGAATCATTTCCTGGGTTTTGAAGGTTCCTTGCCCCCATATGTTGGAGGCGTCTCTAAGCTCCGCTTCCCCGTCCTTCACCCACAGGTAAACTGGTTTGTCGGATTTTCCTTCTATTACGATTCCGTCGTATCCTGCTCTTTTCATTTCGACTGCGAAGTAGCCGCCGGAGTTTGCTTCTCCGTAGCCGTGTGAGACCGGTGATTTGAATACCACGGTGAATCGTGAGCTGCAGGGTAGGCCGCCGGATAGGGGTCCTGTGAAGAAGTAGAGCTTGTTTTTCTCGTCGAACTCGTCGATGTTGGGAGGGACCTCGTCGTAGAGTAGTCTGGCTCCGAAACCGCTGCCTCCGAGCCATGTTTTCGCCCACTGCTCGTCTAGTGGTTCTTCTTTTATTTTGCCCTCTGTTAGGTTCACTCTTAGGTATTTTCCCATCCATCCGAACATGTTTTTCACCTCACTTTCTGCAGGTCGGGTTGCTCTACTCGCTTGAATCCTTCTTTGGGCACCGGGTGTATCTTCTTGTAGAACTTCTTCAGCACTGAGCCCGCTGGGTCTGGGTGCAGGAAGGTTGGGATTGCGGATTCCATGGGTTCGACTGTTTTAAGCTCGTATTCTTTGCTGCCAAGTCCTATCTCCTGCCCCACGTTGCACTGTATGTCCTCGCTAATTCCCATGAATGAGCCTGCGGCGCTGAACTTTGGTAATCCCGGTGACATTACGAATTTTTGTTCGGCTGCTGAGCCAGGCATTCCTACAGATTGGACAGCCATGTCTAGGCAGGCTCGGTCTATCGCCACGATGTCTTTGCTCGCGAATACTCCGAGGTTTGGTATGATTGGGCGGTCGGAGTAGGGAATGCAGTCGCACCATGGGGTGCTGTCTATCGCGAAGTTTATGAACCCAACTTTTCCGGGTTTGAAAGTTTTCATGCAGGCGAGCGCAGAGTCCGCTATCGCGACGGAGGTTGCTTCGAGAAAGTCTAGCAGCTCTAGGGATGCGAATACACCGCAGTCGAGCGTCTGGAAGAGGTGGGCCAGGCAGCCCTTGCAGAGCTCTCTCTTGAACTGGATAGGGCCTTCCTCGGGTACCACCAGCGCACCCTCTGGACAGATCGCCTCGCACAGTTGCCACTTGGGGCATTCTCTGCCGGAGCAGTACTGGGGGAAGTATCCTAGGGCTTGTAGGCCCAGGACAGGATGGACTCCCAGGTGGAGGTTGTATTTCCCTCTCTTGGACGCGCATCCCACACCGATGTTTTTGATGGAGCCTCCGAAGACCCCCATCGGGTGTCCTTTAAAGTGGGTTAGGACTATCATGGCGTCTGCGCACGCCACCGCGGTTGCCACGTACTGTTCTTTGAGTATGTATCCCTCGGGGAGGTCTACTCTGACGTCGTCTGTTCCCAGGAACCCGTCTCCGATTATCACGGGGCATCCGACCGTTCCGGAGTTGAACCCGTTTCTTTCGATGGTCATGTAGTGGTCCCAAGCGTTTGTTCGGAAGCAGAATGGGGCGTAGGGCAGTGTGGTTGTGTCTACTACGAAGGGTCTTCCTCCCAGTTCCTTTATTTTGTCTACTATCGCTCTCACGTAGACGGGTCTGAGGTAGGCGGTGTTGTTCCACTCTCCCATGTGGAGCTTCACCGCCACGTAGTCGCCTTTGTCTATGCACTCGCTTAGTCCGGCTACGTCGAATAAGTGTAACGCTTTAACAACGAGACTTGTGGTGGTGCTTTCGCTGCGGTCATCCATATAAAATACTTCAGATTTCGCCAAAATTTCTCCTCCTTTTCCTAAACATGTTAAATATCTAATGCTT
>JAUQYY010000287.1 GCA_030587505.1 Candidatus Sigynarchaeota archaeon | reverse complement strand
ATTCTCAAAAACCAAGCAAATTGTAGTTTTAATAAGGGAAAACTCCAGAGCTCTCGCTTTCGTAGCGCAGAAACCCCTTCTCGTTTCTTCTTCCTCACATCCTTCTTGTGCTTTGGGTTCCTTTTCTTTGGAGTTGTGTGAACTCCATGGGACTTCTTTTTCCTTTGGTTAGGTTTTTCCCTCTCTCGTTTCTTAGGGCTGGAGGGATTATGATTCTTGAGGGGACTCGAAGAAAGCTAGCACTTTTTTACTAATCCTCGAATCATTGATAGAGTTAAAGTATGGGGTTGATGCACCGAATTTATAGTGGGGGAGAGGTGTACGAGTAAAAGTTTAAAACGGTGTTGGAGGAAAATACAATATAAACGCTCAGACGGAGGGTTAAGTTTGCCTATTGATTTTAGTCTAACTCCCGAGCAGGAAGAGTTTAAGGCCTCTGTTAGGGAGTGGTGCCAGAAGGAGATCGCTCCCCTCGTGGATGAGATGGAAGAAAAGGAAGAGTTCAACAAGGACCTTGTGGCTAAATTCAAGAAGAAGTTTCTTCACATGTGGATTCCCAGGGAGTACGGAGGATCCGAAGCTGACACGATTGACATCTGCATCGTGGCTGAGGAGGTTGGCTATGTCTGCGGTTCTTGTCTAACCCTCTTAGAGGTTGGTGGCTTGGGCTGCCTGCCGATTGTGGTTGGTGGAACCGAGGAGCAGAAAAAGAGGTTTCTCCTACCAATAGCCTCTGGCGAAAAGTTCTACAGTTTCGCGCTGACCGACGTGGGTCCCGGCTCCGACCCTGCGAACATGCAAATGAGAGCCGAGAAGAAGAACGGCGAGTACGTCCTAAACGGGAAGAAGCGTTTGATTAGTAACTGCGACATCGCCAACAGCGTGCTCACCTTCGCCAAGACGGACCCAACGAAGGGCGCGAAGGGTATCAGCGCTTTCCTGATTGACATTGGCCACCCCGGATTCGTGATAGGAAAGAGGCAGTGGGGCTGGGGAATCAAGATTCACCACACCAACGAGCTTGAGTTCCGTGACTGTGTGGTGCCCGCCGACAGGCTGATAGGAGAGGAGAACCGTGGATTCATCTATGCTATGAAGTGTCTTGACAGAACCCGGCTTGTTCTCGCCGCTGGGAACGTTGGGATCGCCAGGGCCGCCTTCGACATTGCGGTGAAGTTTGCGCAGGAGAGGGAGGCTTTCGGAAAGCCCATATGTGAAAACCAGGCGATAAGCTTCAAGCTGGCTGAGATAGCAACAGAGATTGAAGCCGCGCGGCTCTTGGCTTACAAGGCGGCGTGGCTGGACAACCAGAAGGTCCGCCACACCATGGAGACATCGATGGCGAAGTGGTACGCCTGCGAGCTGGCAGCGAAATCAGCTGAAGCCGCCGTAAAGATACTGGGAGGTTATGGGTGGAGTAAGGATTACCCGGTAATGATTCATCTCCACGATGCTTTGGGCTTCATCAACGCTCAGGGAACTACACAAATCCACAAGTTGATAATCTCGAGGTACCTCTTCGATTAGCCTTAAATACGTTTTGAGTGCCAGTAATGTGCTGTGTGGAGATGTTAAGAATCTCTGAAGGGTTTTCGGGTTACACCTCTCTTGCTACACGCTTCGGTATACTCAGCTTTTGGATCTTAAATCCCCTTTTCTCTTTTTGTTTTGCTTTCTCTCCTCGATACGGAAATTTTCATCCGGGCAGTGTGATAAAAGAGTGAAGATTTAAGTGAAATGTTAAGAAAGTGTTTTGAAAAAATGAGGGAGGGTATTGAATTGCTTCGAATTCTCTACTCCGGCGGTATTTCTTTGAATATCGTGTCGAGGTCTATTCTCTCCTTTCGTGCTCGTCGCCGCATAACAAGGTAGATTACCGCTCCGAAAAGGTAAACGCCTAGCACCAAGAGTAGGGAACTTAATTCGAATGTGGTTAATCCTGCGATAATTACGGGAATGAGCGCTAGTATGCCGAAAACCGCAGCCAAAGTTACCAACGAGATTTTTCCGATTTTGGGGTTGTATGTAATTTCCGCTAGATCTTTTCTCCTCCGTGTGAAGAGTAGGCCTGAGATGACCACCACGCCGTAGGATACCACCCCTAAGAAGACCGTGTTTATCGCCGCTTGGAAGACACTAAAGTAGGACATAAGCACACCCGCAACCGCGATTAGTAGTGAGAGTCCAACAGCGTAGATTGGCGTATTTGTTCTTTCGCTGAGGTAACTGATTTTCGTGGGAAAGATTTATGGCTCTCAAGACAAGTTCGAGGTTCCAAGTCGACCGTCCGTAAAGAAAAACCGCGTAGCTGAGGAACAAGACCGTTTGAAATGCGAGTACTCCTATGATGAGCAGATTTCCTATCCAGAGGCCCCAAGACGCTAAAAAGCCCCAGGCGGGACCCACAATTCTGCTGATGAAAACGTAATCTCCTCCGCTTCTCGGCATCGCCCTGGCAAGAATTGTATACACGAGAAAGATTGGCAGCAGTAAGAACAAGGCACCAACATAGCTCAGCACCAAATTGGCGCCCATAAAAAGATCCGGAGAAAGAGACTGGACTGATAGAAACATTATTCCTCCGCCAATAACGAATGAGAAGACGATAACGAGCGCGTCCATTGTGCCTATTTCTCTTATAAGCCCCGTAGCATCTCTTCTAAATACTATCTTCTTTTTACTCATTCTGAACCTCCACACATTATACTTCCAACATGTGAATGAACTGGAATTTCTAATTGCTCTTTTGGTGAATAATTATTTTGACTTTGTTATCTTTTTACAAAGTGTGATAAATCCAATAACGAGCTGGGTGAAAGTGAGATGCGAAGCCGTAAAACTTATTTTCGTAGATTTCTGCAGGTTCTTTGTAGGGTAGAAAGCAGCGTCTCTGAGTGCTAATAAAGTTTTCATTTGACCATGGCACGATGTAATATGTATGCTTTTTGAGGGGTGTGTGTGTTTTAGCGGTTGTGAAGGGAGATTTATGGGGGCTTCTTTCCGGGAATCAAGGCTTAAAAAGGGAGATAGACAAACCACCAACAAACCCAAAAAAATACACACTTACTACATCATGCCGACCATTCTTGAAACAGGGGATTCAAACAAGCTTATATAACATAGTTAATTTTAAGATACTCAGAAACGAATCTTATCTTGTCTCCCCAGCAACAGAAGATGAAAAAACTAGGTTTGCACAATTAGATGAATCAAACACATTGTGTGCCCGGTAGAAAAACAGCTCGTGTGGATGAGTTTTATGATACATGGAATTTACATTATTGACCATAGGGGCATCTGCATTCTTTCAAGGGAGTATGGGTCTATTAAGATTGACGAGAACCTCATTGGAGGTTTCCTCACAGCCATTCTCAGATTCTCAAGCAAGCTAATCGAGGGTGAGGAGGACGAAAACAACCTACAGGAAATCTTGCTGAGAAACTACAGAATACTCTACGAGTCAAGCAACGGCATAAGAGCTGTTTCGGTCATCGACAGGGAAGACAACGAGGTTCTTGTGAGGGAAATCCTAAGCAGCATACTTGGCGTTTTTGTTGAGAGGTTTGAGGCTCAGCTCCAGAATTGGGATGGAAACGTTCAGCCATTCTCCGGGTTTGAAGCGAAAATCGATGAGCTACTTTTGGAAAGCGAAATCGGAGAACTAATCCCCGCCGAGCTGGAGGGTATGGCTGCCAAGGCTGATAATCACAAAAAACCAGCGCTCTCACTGAAACAGATTCTCAGAAGATCGAAAACGTTCATGTTTAAGACCATCCTAGCGGGAGACAGCAGGGTTGGAAAAACGAGCATAGTCAAGAAAGCCACGGAGAACAATTTCCCGGAGGAGTACTCACCCACAATCGGGTGCGACTTCGCCGTGAAGCAGTTAGACATGGGAAAGAACAAGGTGCGCTTACACTTCTGGGACTTTTCGGGCTCCGCCGACTTCGGACAGGTTAGAAAAGAACTCTACATCGACGCCGATATGGCAGTCCTAGTATTTGACCTCACGAATCCCGAGTCGTTCAAAAACCTGGAAAAATGGCGAAGGGAGATAATAAGCTCGTTTGGGCCCCTCCACCTCATAATAATTGGAAACAAGGCGGACGCTGGGAGAAAAATTCCGATTGAAGAGTGTGTGAAATACGCGGAAAAAATCAACGCACCCTACTTTGAAACGAGCGCAAAGCTGGGCACAAACATTGAGGACGCCTTCAAAAAAGCAGCCAACCTACTGCTAGAAAGTATGTAAACCGAATCAAGAAACCTTGGGTAGCAACACTCCTTCTCTCTCGGCGGAACAACCAAGAATGAAGTAAAGCGTGACTAAGGATTATGAGAAAAATATTTGAGAATGGGTGAAGGCCATGGAAAACGGAAAAACGCGTATGGAAAGATTAGAGGAGCTTCTAAAAGATCTCATTTGGCTAAACGGGGTCATCGCCACGGAGCTGAT
>JAUQYY010000198.1 GCA_030587505.1 Candidatus Sigynarchaeota archaeon | reverse complement strand
CTTGACTTTTGATAGGGCGTGTAGGTGGGGAACCAGCCGGTCCACCACCAAGATGAAGACCACCCCGCACCCGATTCCAGCAATGGTCATCCAGATTCCCCCGATATCGATGGCGGGCAGTATGAGGCTGAAGAACGAGGCGGACAGCATCACCCCCGCGGCGAACCCCAGCATAGTATCCAGCGCTCTCTGGGAAACCGTCTTAACAAACAAAACGGGGATACACCCGATCCCAGTGGCGAGGCCCGCAATGAGACTTGCCAGGGAACCCAGCAGAAACAGGCTCTGGCTGAGCTGCTGCTCATACAAAAACCAAAACACCACTAGCCAAAACATTCTATCCAGCACAACAATCTCTGGTTCTTCTCAACTAGTTAGAAAAGGGTTGGTAATAAAGAATACCATCAGAACGAGAAGCCAACCGGATTGTAGGCTACACGCTGTCCTGCGGCTGTGAGGGAATGGGCGTAAACTTGTGTAGTGTGACTTTCCCCTCCAGTGTCTCCACCTCTATGAATTCCAGCTTCACCGGCTGACCTATTCTGAGTTCCTCCAGCGGTCTTCCTATCAGGCTGAGGATTCTGAATCCTTCCTCGAGTTCAACTATTCCCACGGTTTGCTCCCGAAAGTGGAGGCCGCCCTTGTTCGTCGTGTAGGCGTAGAGTGTTCCCCTGCCGCTCACCTCCCCCCATTCCAGGCGCTCCGAGCCGCAGAAGGGGCAAAACACTCTCGGAGGAAAAATGTGCTTTCCACACTCCTCACACCGCGGAACCACGAATCTCCTGTTTTTGAGTTCCTCGAAGAATCTCTCCATTCCAACTACCTCCTCTTAACAATCATCACCATGTTTCCGTTCATCATCCCGTGCTCAGCGTGCACCAGCCCAGCCTCCGCGTCCTCCACCTGCCTCTTTCCCGCTTCACCCCTAAGCTGGGCTACTATCTCGTAGATTTCCGCCAGGGGTGTGACGTACGGTGGGTGACCGAAGGAGAGTCTTCCCCCGGAAGGATTTATCGGCGTGTCACCGTTTATCTTTGTTCGTCCCTCAGCCACAGCCTTTGCGGCTTCCCCCCTCTCGTAGAATCCCATCTCCTCGTACACCATGAGTTCGGTTCCGCTGAAGGGGCCGTAGACCTCGGCTACATCTATGTCCCTCAGGCTCATTCCAGCGTGTCTGAGGGCTTCCCGGGTCGCTCTTCTCAGTGAGGGAATCTCGGTGACCGACTGGTAAACCGGGAAGAAGCTTGTGGGGTCGTGTGCTTCCCCAATTCCCACAATGTAGCAGTCGTCTTTTCCAAGATTCCGAGCCGTTTTTTCATCCGCGAGAATTACCGCGGCACCCCCTTCAGACACTGGACAGCAGTCCAAGAGGTTTAGGGGCGGACACACGGGTCTTGAGTTCAGCACATCCTCGACGGTTATGGGTTCCCGATACTGGGCCTTGGGGTTCATGGAAGCGTTCTCTCTCAGTACAACGGGAACATGGGCGATCTCTTCTCTCGAGACTTTGTACTCGTACATGTATCTCTGGGCAGCCATGGCGTAGTACACCGCCGCACGCATCACACCGTACCTTCTGTCGTGGGGACCGTAGATTCCATTAACAAGGTGGATAAGATATGTGTGTCGTTGGGGATTCCACTTCTCTCTAGAGACGTACTTCTCCGATGCGTAGATGAGGACCGTTCGACACCTTCCCTGCATGATTTCATACGCTCCATACTTCACGGCCGCAAGACTAGTCATCCCTCCCATATCGATCATCGCCTGGGCCTTGGCGTTCGTATAGAGGTATTCGCCCATTCGTTGGGGGGCGAACCTATCCATGTCGCTCGGGTCTGTGAAGTATCCAGGGGGAGTTGTAAGGATGCCGTCAATGTCCTTTGCTTCCAGATTGGCGTCTCTTAAGGCTTCTCGAATTACTCTGAGGGATAATGTGAACGCGTCGGCGTCCAACCGTGACTTTATCTCGGTTAGACTACCACCTACAATTGCTACCTTCAAGAGGAACACCTCGGTGCCCAAAAAAGGGCGGTTTTTAACCATTCAGTCGGAACAAGTACTTCAATTTTTTGGATAAGAGCTAGGTTGTGTGGACTCAGAGGTTCTTTATGGAGTTTCAAAAATCGGAGCTGTTCTCCAAGCTTAGAGACACTTTTCGGGAGACTCTCGCAGAATTTTTAGCAGAGTATTTCGAGAGGGACCCCGTAACCCTCATAAAGGAGATTACCACTTATGCCGGGAGCCATTTCGACTATTTTCGGGATCTTCTGAGCCTTGAGAAGAAACGTTTGGCCAAAGCAATCGCAGGAAAAAACAAAGAGGCTGAGGAAAAGCTCGTGGAGTTTTTCGAAATGCTGGACTGGGTCTGGGACTGGCTACGCCACAGCTACAAATCGAAGAAGAAGAGTTAAAGGTGGAAGCTTGAACCCCACCCCATTAAACTTTTCCAAGAAAAACGCTAGGAAATCATCACAAGGGTTGGAAAGAATCGGAGAGAAAAGATATCCCCTTATATTCCCGCTTCCGCCCGTGGGATAATTTCCACCGCGGCAGGCCGACTGTTTGATTGTGATTGAAGGTGGCGGTTTTTGCCACGATGTAATCAGAACCGGGATTCAAGTTTTTGGGTTCTTTTGTTTGGGTTTTAGTGTTAGGGTTTGTGGAATCCCCATTTGACTCTCCGCCATGCTTTCCTGTGGAGTACGTAAAAGATTATTAGGAGGGCACTTGTGGCTAATGCTATTTCCGCTGAAATGGTTATGTTTCCAAGGATAATATAAGCTATGGTGAACTCTGTTGTCAGGGCTACTAGTCGCCAAGTTACGGCTTCTGCGAGGTCTCTGTGGTGTCTAACCCTAGGCTCCTCTATGGGTCGCTCCTCACTTTGTGCAACCATTCAAATCACTACTCTCTTCTCTTAACTACTCTAAGAAACCGGGAAAAAGGTTAGCTCAAGGATTCTTTAAACCCCTCAGAGAGGACCATTAAGATTTAAGTTTTTACCGTATTTACCGGGTTTGGTTTTCCTAAGAGATTGGGTTGGCCATCCTGAAGGCTTTTTGTGGATAAATTACTGTGCTATCCCAGCTTCATTAGCTTAGTTTCGATTAAGTTAAAGGTTAGTTCCTTAAAAGCTTTTTCGGAAGCTGCAATGATTCTATCCCTAACTCTTGGATGTCTTCAGAGAAAAACAGGGGGTTGTTTTTTATTCTCGGACTATGAGGTAAATGATAAGGCCGATTATCCCTGTTAGTAGAACTATTAGGAGCCATAGCGCCGCTTCCATGCCCCGTTCCTCGGCGTCTTTGTACACCCATACGCCCAAGACTATTGCGACCACGCACCACAGAAGTATGATTATGAATGGTAGTAGTTCGAGTGCAAAGGGAAACCAGAATTGTAAAATTTTTTTCTCCTCCTATTTAGTTTTTTTACTACTGTTTCGTGTTTTGAATGTTTACTCACACGTATTTAAAATACTTGCGGCGATTACAACCCTTCGCCCTCTTCTCAACTCTTCTTGAGAAGTACCTATCATTCAAGAGTGCGGTTTCTCATCAGTCTCTTAGGTGCGCGTCTTTTCGTGATGTTAAGGTGAGGTCTACCAAGAGATGG
>JAUQYY010000286.1 GCA_030587505.1 Candidatus Sigynarchaeota archaeon | reverse complement strand
TTGGGAGAGCATACTTCAGGATGGCTCGATTCATCGTTGGGATAACGCCCCTGATCATCCGCAGATTGCCACATTTCCGAAGCATTTTCATGAAGGTTCTAGCGAAAATGTAAAAGAAAGCCATATCAGTGAAGATCCCGAAGAAGCTATTGTTGAAATTTTAGACTTTATAAAAGCTAAATTGAAAACGCGTGACTAATAGCTAATAGGTCGTATGTATAATTTATGGAGTATAATTTATGGATGAAGAAACGGGAAATGTTGTATTGGAGCACGAATGACAAGAGATAGGGAAGTGGTCTAGGAATGAGAGTTTATAGTTTTGGCAAAAATGCAAAGAGTGCGGTTCGGGAAAAGATTGCCGAGGTGTTAAAAAGGAGAGTGGAAGTAATCTTTGCTTATATCCATGGATCATTTTTGGAGGGGCGGTTTCGAGATGTTGATGTTGCAATTTATTTGGATTCGGGAAAGGATGTAGGATACGAGATAAGCCTCGAGAGGGAACTTGAAGAAAGTGTTGGCATCCCAGTTGATGTCAGAATCTTGAACAGTGCTCCCTTGTCCTTCCGGTTCCAAGTAGTTAGGCAAGGGGATTTGCTTTTCAGTAGGGATGAAAAGCGAAGAAGTGGTTTTGAATCTTCGACCATGGCTGAATTCCATGACTTCAGTTTTTATCGAGAGAAATACCGGAGGGTGGCTCTTGGCACTAAAGTTTGATAAAGAAAAGATTACAAGGTTATCCTCTGAAATTTTTAATGCTATAAAGAGGTTAAAAGAATTGGCTGAATTACCGAAGGATGATTTTCTCACTAATCCTCACCTCGTTGCCAGTGCCAAGTATTTTTTGGTCGCTTCAATTGAAGGGTATCTCGATATGTGTTATCATTTGATTTCAAAGAACAGGTTCAGGGTGCCTGAAGATTACGCAGATACCTTCAGGGTTATGGGCGAAGAAGGTATCTTTGATAAAGAATTCGTGAACAGGCTTGTGGAAATGGCAAAATTCAGGAACAGGCTTGTTCACATTTATTGGGATGTGGACGATAAGATGGTTTATGAGATACTTCGTAAGGATATTCAAGATATTGAAGAATTTATAGAAAAATTCATGAAAGCTTTGAATTTTGGAGCTAAAAATGAAAATCACCGCTTCTTTCTTTTTCGCGTGTCGAAGTTATGAATGCTTGCAGATTATCTAAACTTAGTGTCGAGCTCGTCTCTCTCCGTGTGTGAGAATGAGGTCAGGATGGAAAGGCAAGATGAGCGTGGATTAAAAAATTAAACGGCCGGATGTCAAGAGTTGGGAAGGATAAATAATCTAGTACAAATAACAAGGTGAGGATGAATTAAATGCGAGAAGATTTGTTGAAGGGAATTAGAGATTTTAGCAAAGAATAAGAAAGAAGATATTACTGGATCATAGGAATAGAGAAAACTCGGTTTCGGATGGTTTTTTGGCGTAAACTCAAACAAAGACTTAAGAGAGTTGGTAGACGGTATGTTTTTAATAGGGGTATAGAGGTCTTAAAATGTCTTTTTCCTAATTTGTGACCTATGAATACTCAAGAATCGTTTTTCTACTTTTTCTGGAAATTTTTTCCATATAGCAACCGGCAAACGCATTAATTTCCAGATTTCGCCCGTTAGAGGTTTTTGCCCCAAAGGGCAGATTTGAGACTTAAAAATTCAAAATAAAGCCGTTTCATGCCTTTATTTCGTCAAACCGAGGTTCTGGTGCGTATCCCAAAATCCACAGAGGGATTAAGGCTCACCTCGCAGAAAGCCAATGGCTTCAGTGTTTTGTTAGCTGAAGAGTTTCCTTATTCCCCTGTTTTTGTTTCTGTGGTTTGCGTTTCCTTGGAATCTTTTTAGTATTATTCTTGTGGTTGTGGCTTCTACTCCTTTTGTGTTTCTTATGGCTTCTAGGCATTCGTTTAGTGATGCTACGTCTTTTGCTTGTACGTGGGCGATTATGTCGTAGTCTCCGCTGATTTCGTAGGCTTCTGAGACTCCGTTGATGGTGATTATTCTTCTTATGATGTTTGTGGTGTATATGTGGGGTTCTGTCTTTATGGATACCAGGCCGGTGAGGAGTTCTGGGGATTCTCCTCTCACCCGTTGCCCCAGGACCTTTTCTGTTACCGCTATGATGTCTGAGTCTTCTATTCTCTTCTTTTTGTCGGCGAGGTCCTTTATTCCCTTGGTTATCTTTCTGAGCTGGTCGTCGTTGACGCTTATGCCCATTTCGTCCAGCTTGGCTTTCACGGCGTGTCTACCGGTGTACTTGTCTACGACTATTTTTCTCGCTCTGCCCAGTATGGCTGGGTCGAACGCTTCGTAGGTTTGGGGGTTGACGAGCACGGCGGAGGTGTGGATTCCCGCCTTGTGTGAGAAGGCGTTCGTTCCGATGATGGGTGTGTTTGGGGCGATGTAGACGCCGCTGTATCTCTCAACCATGCTGGACAGCTCTGAGAGTAGCTCGAATTTGATTCCGGTGTCGATGTTTAGGAGCACTTTCAGTGCGACGGCGACCTCGGAGATGGGGGCGATTCCCGTTCTCTCTCCTAGTCCGTTCACCGTTGTGTGCACCACGTTTGCTCCCGCCTGTACTCCTGCTATGGAGTTTGCCACGGCTAGCCCTAGATCGTTGTGGCAGTGTAGGTCTAGCTCCGCTTTCACTTCTTTGGAGATTCTTGAGACTAGGTCGTACATCTGGTTCGGTGTCATGATGCCCACGGTGTCCGCGACGCTTATCCTGTCCGCTCCTGCCTCGTGGGCCTGTCTGCAGATGTGCAGGAGGTAGTCTAGCTCGGTTCGTGTGGCGTCCTCGGGGGTGAAGCGAATCCTTAGGCCGTGGTCCCTTGCGTAGCTGATTGCCTCCAGAACCCTTTCTTCTATCTGCTCCTTGCTCATCCTTAGCTTGCTTTCGCGGTGGGTCTTCGACGTGCCTATGAAGATGGCTACCCTGTCCACTTCGCACTCTAGGGAGAGGTCAATGTCGCTCTTCACCGGTCTTATGTGGCTTATTATCTCGGCGTTTAACCCTTCCTTTGCTATTCTCCTGACCGCTTCCTTCACTCCCTCAGACACCATGGGGGAGCCGGCCTCTATCATTCCGACCCCGATCTCGTCGAGCTTCCGTGCGATTTCGAGCTTCTCCTCTACTCTGAACGAGACACCAGGAGTTTGCTCTCCTTCACGCAGTGTTGAGTCCAGGATAATCACTCTAGAACCCGACATTAGGTCCACAACCGGTGTAAGGGACTACGACCAGTTTGGTTAAATTTTTTATGGTCAACATGGTTGTTTGTTGTAGCGCAACTTCACATTGGT
>JAUQYY010000186.1 GCA_030587505.1 Candidatus Sigynarchaeota archaeon | reverse complement strand
CCTCATCAATCTTTTAATTCAACGAAAAAATTTATCTTGTAAAAATGGTAAACATGTAACTACGAGTTAGAGCTGAGGTAGCCTAGCCTGGTTAGATTCCCAGTCCCAGAATGGGCGCCAGACTCATAATCTTCTTGCACAAAAAAGGGGTCAGAAGGATAGGAAATCTGGAGGTCGCGGGTTCGAAGCCCGCCCTCAGCACCAACCCTCACGCTAAGACCTCTAAACGCTTCTTTTTCTATAACCGCCATCAGTAAAGTCATAAAGCATAAGTAGTTGGAGAATTCTTACAAGAATCATTATTAAAAGGAGTTCATAACGGATGAAATGAAAGGTGGAGTAAGTAGTTTGGAGCCGCCGACGAGATTCTCAGAGAAATACGCTTTGTACTTCTCTTTTGAACTCGTGACCGACGGATTACAAGTCCGTTGCTTTTGGTTGTTTCGGGTCGCAACTACCAGCTGAGCTACGGCGGCTCCTTTTTGGCTAAAAAGAAAATGCTAAGAAGGAATTTAAGTTTTTTTCTAGGCCCGCCTACGAATAATCAGGGATATTTGAGTTACGATAAGTAGCATATAATCGGAGGGGGGAGTTATGATTTGTTTAGGTTCTTGTATGTTCCCTTGATTTCGTGTATTGTTATCTTTTCTTCTTTGAATATTCTTTTGAATATCAGGTAGGCTCCGCAGCGAAAATCTTCCTCATCTTTTTCTTGGTTGTGTTTGTAGAATTTGCAGGCTCCACGGCAAATGGTCTCTAGTAGTAGTTGATCGTATTCGTCTATTTTATTTAATCCTCCGCCAGTTAGATTCTGAGATGGTAGGGTCTTTTTGGAGTTTTTACGGATGGTGTTGGTTAATTCTTCTAGTTCGTTTATGGTTATTTTTTCCTCTTTGAGCATTTTTTTGAGGCCAAGGTAGGCGCCACACTGATATTTTCCCCAGTTTTTCTCGTGGGTGCCTGCCTGGTAGAATTTGCAGACGCCGCGACAAACTAGGTTCAGTAATATTTTGTCGTATTCATCAAACTTGTATTCGGACAGTGTCAGCCCTCCTCTCATTATGGGTGTATCCCATAGTAGGAGCATTTCACTCTGTCGATTCCTAGAAGGTTGTTTGTTTCGATGTATGCTCTGTATCTGCATCCTCCTCTGCAGTCTTTTAGGTGTTCGCATCCAATCTTATAGCATTCTAGGTCTTTTTGTTTCCAGAGGTATTTTTCCCTTATGAGTCCCCAGCACTCTCTTAGCGATTTACTGTGAATGTTTCCTACTGGTTGTTCTTCGAAGAAACCACACTTGGTGACATCGCCGTTAGCCATAATGGCGCAGAGATGGGCGCCACAGGCGTAGATTTCGCTCTCGTCGAAGAATTGTTTTCCAAAACCGTATTTTTTCAGGATGTTCCCTGTAGTGTAGGGGTCTAGGTGGAAAGCTGAGTTGTTCTTGTATTCTCCTGTGACTGTTGGAACGTCTAAGTACCAGTTGTCAACTTTTAGGTTCTTGAGGATTTTTTCGAGTTCGGGTAGTTCGTCGAGGTTTTTCCTGTGAATCATCGTTGAGACGCTTACGGTGAAGCCGTTGTCTTTGGCTGCTTTGATACTATTTAACGTTAAGTTGAAAGCGTTTTTCATTCTTCTGAACTCTTCATGGCTCTTGGTGCCGTCAAGACTGATTTGAATCTCATGGACCAACCCTTTCAGGCTTTGAATCGTCTCGTGGTTGAGTAGGAGTCCGTTTGTTAGAAGCACTTTTCGTACTTTTGTTTTTCGGATTTTTTCCATCATTTCAAAGAATTGAGGGTGAGTGAGAGGCTCTCCTCCGGAGACTAATATCTTTAGTCCTTGAAGCATGTCGAATTGTTTAACTAAATCGATGAAAATTTTTGGATTCATTTCCATCTTTCTGCTCTTGTCCAGGTAGCAGTGTACGCAGTTAAGGTTGCAGGAGGTGGTGAGGTGGATTAGAATAGTTCTCAGCGAGGGGATCGGTGACTGGGGATAATCAGCTATTTCCGTCTTTTCCTTGATTTTTTTGGCTGTTAGAAGATTTTCCTTAAGTAAGTATTCTGTTAATTCTTCTATTTCTTTAATGGGGAAACCGGTGATTTTTGAAATTTCCCCGATGCTATAGTTTCCATTGAAAAGCTTTACAACTTTGAAGGCTTCCTCATCTAATTCATACAATTCATCATTTACGTAGTCGTATAGTACGGGAACCTCCAGGTTCCTTATAACGGTGCTTTCTAAAAGCAAAGGGTACAATTTTATCTCCATGTCTTCCAAGAGTGTTACGAAAATAAAAAGTTTCGTAATCAACCCGAGAAGTGTGTCGTGATTTGCCAAAACCGGGTTGGTTCAGTGTTTTTCATTCCTGATGCGGATTTGTTTATGGTTGCGTTGTTAGGGTTAAACTCTTTAGGAAATTCGGAATATTAAGAATTTAAGGAGAAACTAGGTGGGGTTCTCTATGAGGTTGGAGTTTTGGATACTGGATGTGGGACAAACAGTTAGTGAAGGGGTTTCCAAGGTGTTGATGTGGGGTGTTGACGGTAGAAATGACAGGGTTTTAGTAATAGATGATAGCTTTCAACCGTACTTTTATGTCCTCCCGAAAGAGGGGGCAAATGTGGGGGCGCTTGCTGAATCTTTAAAGGAGTCATCGTTTCCCGATTCTCCCATTCAGGGGATTGACGTTGTTGAGAGAAAGATTTTCGGAAAAACTCACGAGGTTATTAAGGTTACTTTTCGAAAATTTGATTACGCTTCGAAGTATGCTAAGGTGTTTAAGAAAAACGCTGACGTTAAGGACTGCTTGGAAGTGGATGTTAGGCATTATGTTCGGTACCTGGCGGATAAGGGGATTTGCCCTTGTAGCTGGTACTCGGCAGAGGTTGAAAAGGCTGGGGAGAGCGAAAAGGGGGGGTATTCGGTCTACAGGCTTATCGAGGATTTGAAACCCGTGGAACGCATGGACTTACCTGAACTCAGAGTACTTGCATTCGATATAGAGGTTTACAGCCCTTCTGGAGCCTTGAATCCGGAAAAGGACCCTGTGATAATTATAAGCACGGCAACCAATACGGGTGAGCAGAAGCAGTTTATTGCCAAGAACGGGGAAGACAGGGAGGTTTTACAAGAATTCTTCATGTACGTTACGGAATTCGACCCAGACGTTATTACGGGGTATGACTCTAACTTCTTTGATTTCCCGTTTTTGTTGGGTAGGGCGAAGAAGCTAGGTATCAAGTTTGCTGCGGGTAGAGACGGTTCAGAGCCCCATTTCAGCGTCTACGGACACATTTCTGTCGCGGGTAGGGCTCACCTTGATCTTTACGATATGGCGGAGATAGTTGTTGAGGTTAAGGTGAAGACCCTAAAGAACATAGCGGACTATTTGAGGGTGATGCCCAAGGAGTCTCGTGTGCTGATAGACCATGCACAGATTCCGAAATATTGGGATGATGGGGATTTGAGAGAACAGCTTCTGCGATATGCTGCTCAGGACGCCGAGTCAACGATTGGTATAGCGGAGAAACTGTTGCCCACCGCGATCTCCATGTCTCAGGTTTCGGGTATGCCTCTCGATCAAGTCATGCGGGCCGGGGTCGGGTTCAGGGTGGAGAACATGCTACTAAGGGCAGCCCACGAGGTGGGCGAGCTGATTCCTAATAGGACGAGTTACCGTGGAGGCACATACGTGGGAGGCTATGTTTTGAAACCTGTTCCGGGAATCCACGACAACATTGCGGTGTTCGACTTTGCTTCGATGTATCCGAATCTCATGATAAAGTATAACATTTCCCCAGACACTTATGTGCCGCCAGGAGAGAAGGTTTCAGACGATGAGGTAAACACGGCCCCCGAGGTTGGACACCGCTTCAGAAAAGAGCCTCCGGGGTTCTATAAAAGGGTGCTCGAGGGGTTAATAAAGGAGAGGAGAAAAATTCAGAAAACAATGGAGAAACTGAAACCGAGCACACTGGAGTACGCTATGTTGAACGAGAGGCAGAAAAGTCTTAAAACCATGACGAACGCGGTTTATGGATACTGTGGATGGCTGGGGGCTAGATGGTACATGAAACCCGTAGCTGAAGGCACATCAGCATGGGGGAGAGAGGTCATAAAGGAAACAATTGAGATGGCTAAGAAGTACGGACTCAAAGTGATTTACGCGGATACGGATAGTGTTTTTGTAACCAATGAGGATAGTGTTAAGGAGTTTAGTCGAACCGTTACAGAAAAACTGGGATTGGAAATAAAACCTGACAAAATATACAGAAGAGTCTTCTTCACCGAGGCGAAGAAGAAATACGCTGGGCTTTTGGAAGATGGCACACTAGATGTGGTAGGATTCGAGATCGTCAGAGGAGATTGGCCTGAGATCGCTAGGGAAGTGCAGGAGAACGTTCTAAACATAGTTCTTAGGGAGGGAGATTTAGACAAAGCGATCAAATTCGTTAACGAAACTATTAACAGAATACGAGAAGGTAAGGTTTCTTTGGAAGAACTTGTCATCTGGGAAACTCTAACTAAACCTCCTGAGAAATACAAAGTTAAAGCACCACACGTAATCGCTGCAAAGAAACTCGTCGAGGCGGGAGGCCGCCTAGAAGCGGGTTCGAAGGTGGGCTACGTAGTAATAAAAGGGGAAGGCTCAATTTCAGACAGGGCGGTTCCCTACAGTCTAGCTGACATCAGTAACATAGATACCGAGTATTATATTAGTAAGCAGATTGTTTCTGCAGCGTTGAGGGTGCTCGAGTACTTCGGAGTGAAAGAGGACCAGTTCACGGGCAAAAAACCAACACGGCAACTAAAGCTACAGTAGCACCAGATCCTTTTTTATTTGCCCTTTTAGAGGGGGCATGTTCGTGAGGGACAGCCACCAGCGTATTCGGAGTCCACCTTAATGTATCGTTCCTCGGATGGACCCCCACTGGGTGTTGGAGGTAGGACTAGAACTTGCTCTGTTCTGCTCCCGTATCTGAACACTGTTACGCCTTTACATTTTAGTTTGTAGGCAAGCCAGAATATTTTGGATACGTCCTCTATGGTGGCTTCTTGTGGGAGATTAACTGTTTTGGATACAGCGTTGTCAACATGTTTCTGGAAAGCAGCCTGCATTCGGACATGCCATTCGGGATCTATATCAAGGGCGGTGACAAATACTCTGCGAACATCCTCCGGGATATTGCCCATGTCTCTGATTGATCCCTTCTTGGCGATTTCCGTCATTAGTTCTAAACTGTAGAATCCCCGTTCCTTAGCCACTTTTTCAAACAGATGGTTCACCTCGAGAAGTTGTGTTCCTATGACGTTTCTAACAAAGGAGATGGCAAACAAGGGCTCTATGCCACTTGATGTTCCGGCGATTATACTTATGGATCCCGTGGGGGCTATTGTTGTTAGGGTAGCGTTTCGCATCGCTTTGTAGCCTTTCTCTTTCCACACGCTGACATCAAAGTTTGGGAAAGAACCCCTCTCCAAGGCTAGTTCTTCTGACTTTTTCCTCGCTTCTGCGCTAATGAAGGACATGACTTTTTCCGCAACCCTGATAGCCTCGTTTGAATCGTACGGGAGGTATAGCTGGATGAGTAGCTCCGCGAACCCCATAACTCCCAAACCGATTTTCCTATTTTCTTTTGTAATCTTCTCTATCTGGGGGAGAGGGTACCTGTTAGCGTCAATAACGTTATCCAAAAAGTGAACCGCCACACGTACAACCCGTCTCAATTTGTCCCAGTCTACATCGCTATTTTTAACCATTCGAGACAGGTTAATTGAGCCAAGATTACAAGACTCGTACGGTAGTAGGGGTACTTCCCCACAAGGATTTGTGCTCTCGATTTGTCCAATAGTTGGCGTTGGATTGTGGCGATTTATCTCGTCTAGAAAAACCATACCGGGATCTCCAGTTTTCCAGGCAGACGCCACTATCAGGTTAAAAACCGTAGCGGCTTTAAGTTTCTTTTCGGGTTTTCCAGTCCGTGGATTTATAAGCTCATAATCACCGTCCTTTTCAACCGCCTCCATGAAAGCATCGGTTACCCCCACTGAGAGGTTAAAGTTAGTAAGAGAACCCTCCTTTTCCTTTGCGGAGATGAATTCAAGTATGTCGGGATGGTCCACCCGCAGTATTCCCATGTTGGCGCCTCTCCTCCGCCCGCCCTGTTTGATTATGTCTGTGGCAGTATCAAAGATTCTCATAAAGGAGACAGGACCGCTCGCAACACCCTTGGTTGACCTAACGAAATCGCCCTTTGGCCTTAACCTCGAAAACGAGAAACCAGTCCCACCCCCAGACTTGTGAATCAGTGCCATAAACTTTAAAGCGTCAAAAATCTCCTCAATAGAGTCATCCACAGGAAGAACGAAACACGCAGAGAGCTGGCCGATATCGGTCCCCGCGTTCATTAACGTAGGAGAATTCGGAAGAAATTCGAGGCGGGACATAACCTCGTAGAAAACCGCCTCAGTTTTTTCGATATCAGCATCTTTATCGTAGAGCCTGTCCGCAGCGGCTATCGTTCTAGCTACTCTGTGAAACATTTGTGAAGGAGTTTCAACAACGTTACCATGATCATCCTTCAGAAGATACCTTTTCTCTAACACCTGTGTAGCATTCAGAGACAGCTTTAGGTCGTCGCTCACTCCTAACAGCTTCTTGGCTTCCCTGATCTCGGTCCTCTTTTGACGGTACAGTATGTAAGCCTTGGCGACATCCGAAAAACCGTTCTTGATAAGCACCTTCTCCACTATGTCTTGAACCTCTTCCACTGTTGGGATTCTATCCTTGAAGGTATCCTCAATGATGGCTACCACTTGAGCTGACAGATTTTTTGCGGTTTCTCCATCTCTTTCCTTAACCGCAATGAAAGCTTTGTGAATAGCATTAGTAATCTTAACGGGTTCAAACTTAACTATTCGACCATCACGTTTCCTAATTTTGGAGATACTCGATTTACTAGTCATTCTTGCTCCCCTTCTTTAGCCCAGATTGAAAAATAGAAGGCATTTAAACTATAAGTTCACATTAAATCGAAGATTATCCACTCTTAATATATTTTATTAGGGATTGCTAGTCTAAAATTAGGAGGTTTGGTATTTATACGTAGCTGAATTAGATCCACGTGACGCAACTTGAGAAGGAAGCCATAGATTACACACTCTAAAGGCACAGCCGATAGGAATGCTTACATTGTCTCTTTCTGAAAAGGGTGGCATAATT
>JAUQYY010000169.1 GCA_030587505.1 Candidatus Sigynarchaeota archaeon | reverse complement strand
GTAGTAGGATAACTTTTTTAAAGGGAAAAATGTTTTTCTAATGATGAAAGTCGGGTAAGAAAGATTAACAGTGTTAGGTGATCTTCGACCTGAGCAACTGTAATGAAAAACAGTGGGGATTAAAGAGAAAGGAATAGGAGAAGAATGAGGATAAATCAATCACAGCTCCCTGAAAAACATGCCATAAAGATTTGAGGAGACATCTATTGTTGCTAAAGTCAATTGCGGAAATACTAGTCAGTTGCCTGGGCTTTTCCTATGATAAGCCTTGCCGTTACTTGATCTCGGAAGAGGGAAAGCTTACCAGGTGCGCGTTGGACTATTCGGTACCCATCTGTAAGGGAGTGTGGTGTGAGCCGATAACCGAGGAACTAATGATTACAACCTGCGACAAGCTCGCCGATGTCGCAAGGTCAATACCCAACAAGATTTCTAGCGGTATAACGGATTTGGATTTACACTTGTGGGGGGGTTTCCAATTTCTTGACCATGTGGCGGTCATAGGGGAGCCGAGAACCATAAATTTTCTTGCCATAAATGTGATTGTCACGGCTAGTAAAAAGAACATAAAGTCGTACTACTACACGAGTAAGGGGAAGCGGTTAAACACCGTGAAAAAAATGATTCAAAAGATTGGTGTAACCTCCTGCATCGTTGAGGACATCAACAATTTCTATGGAGGAATAAGCGAAAGTTTTGAGTTGGTGAACAGGGTAAAGGAGATACTGGAAGAGGCTCAGAAGGAAGGGTATGAGGGGCTTCTGATCATTAGGGACTCCATTCTGAAGTATATCGGGGAGGAGGCTTTGTTCCCGAAGAAGATTCTAGAGTGGGAAGAGAAGCTTGGTAGAATGAATCTACGCAGCCTGCTCACGGTATCAATGTTCGAGTCCGATAAGCTCGACGAGGAAACAAGGGAATTCATCATGGAAACCTTTTCGATAGTGATAGAGACACGCGACAGTCCACCCGGAGTTAGGGTTCTCAAGAGGGAGCATGGCAGGCCCAGCGAGTGGGTTCAGGTGGATTTGAGCGTGCCTTGAACTGTATTTTTATATGTACGTATGTCAATCATTATTGCAGGAAAAAACTTCACGTTCACAAAACAGTTGTTAGGTCAAGGGGTAGAAAGATGATAAAGATTCATGGAAAGACTCCACCGTTTCTGCTCAAGGGTGAAAAGCTGATTCACGTCGTGCACGGCGTAAGCATCGGGGAATCAGAGGACTTCAACCTTCAAACGAATCAGGGTGACCTGTACCTCACGAATATGCGAGTCATATTCTACGGTGACCCGGGAACCCTGTCCCAGATCCTGAACACCTCAGAGGAGGAGGAAGTGTTCGGAGGGTTCAGCATTTTCTACGAAAACATCGAAGACGTCTCCATAGGGGGATTGATGGAAAAGCACTTGGAGATAAAGTACCCTAAGGAGAGCAGGTGGTCGGTGTTCAAATCGGACAAAATTGCCATAAGGGGCATGGACACAGACGATATGGGCAGGCTGATAAGACTAATCAAAAACTACAAACAAATGGGATTAAAGCCCATACCCCTAACGGTAGTAGACCGAGCCCAACTAGACGAGGACGAACTCATATCTCAGGACATCATAATGGAAGCAGAAGCCCCCAAAGGGACCAAGGAAAAATCACTGGCGAGAAAAATATGGGAGGCACTAAACCCTCCGGAACCCGGATCCAAAGCCAAAGCCACCACCAAGCAGGTAGGAGTGAGCAAGGCTAAGGGTAAAACGGGCGTGTCACTCTCAGAGAAGCTCTCCCAAATGATGAAAGAGAGGGAAGAAGCCAAAAAGAGGAAAATGGAAGAAGAGTTCAAGAAAACCCCGCCAGGATACATTCTCAGCGAAACAGTCGAACTCGTGTGCCCAGCCTGCGGAAGCACGGTAGCCGTTGAACCCGGCATGGACACGTGCCCCTACTGCAAAAAGAGAGTCAACTTCCTCACAGGAAAGGTGCTGGACAAATAAAAGCGGCGATAACCACTAATCCGCATCATGACCAGTGGTGGCACCCGTCTTGT
The DNA here is from genome assembly GCA_030587505.1 of Candidatus Sigynarchaeota archaeon. Classification (GTDB taxonomy): domain Archaea; phylum Asgardarchaeota; class Lokiarchaeia; order Sigyniarchaeales; family Sigyniarchaeaceae; genus Sigyniarchaeum; species Sigyniarchaeum tengchongense. The sequence goes on along the minus strand of JAUQYY010000169.1, from coordinate 2,062 downwards.
CTTATCTTTCCTCTGAGAACTTATGTTAGATACCTGTAGAGTTCCGGGCGTCGGTTCTTAAGGGTTGTTGCCGCGCCGCTCTCCCTCTTTTGGTGTAGCAGTTCAATGTCAAGTTCCCCGGTTATAACTGTCTCCTTGTTTGTTTCTGCTTCCGCCAGAACGCCGTTCGGGGGGCACGGCTCCTCGCAGGGAGTTACTATCGATGATCTCCCCCACCCAGCCATTTCTGGGAAGGGAGGGGTTCCAACCATGCAGGAGTGAACAACGTAGATCTGGTTCCCTACGGCTCGTGCCTGGCAGCAGTGTCTTACACGCCAGAATCCGTGCTCGCCTATGGTGTAGGAGGGGCAGAAAAACGATCTCCGCTCCTTTCAGGGTGAGAATCCTCACGACTTCTGGGAATTCTATCTCGTAACAGATGGCTAAACCCACCCTCGCCTTTTCGGTCTCAAGTATTTCAACCCTGTCACCGGGGCTTATTCCCATGAAGGGCTCCAATGGAAACAGGTGGGTTTTGCTGTGTTCGAAGCACCTCCCGTCGGGGCAGAAGATGTAGCCCGTGTTGTACAACTTGCCATCCTTCATCGTGGGGTGCGACCCCGCGACAATATATTGACCCTTCTCCCTCGACAGCTCTGTGAACAGTTCAATGTACTGCTCTGTGTACTCGTACACCTTGGTAAAATCGTTGTTCGGGATAAGATACTGCAGTTCAAGTGTGAAGGTTTCCGGAAAAACAACAAAGTCGGAATCCTTCGCCTGGTCCACGAGGCGCTCCACATTGGACGCGAAATCCTCAAAACTGTTAATGGGCTTAAAAGCAAACTGAACGGACGAAACTCTAACAATATCCAATCCAAATCCTCCAAAATAATAATCCACTAATCCGAAACACCTACTTACGATTAAATTAGATTTATTAATAGTTCAAACAAACTGTTCTAAAAGTTTTGTGTTACACTTCTATGGCTGATGTTTGGAGCATCGTTCAAATTTTTCCATGGCGAGTGGTGAGAATGCTCAGGGACGCTGAGTTGACCGGAAGGATTAAGACAAAGGCGTTGGACCTGGGAGCGGACATTGTCGGTGTTGCTGATGCGGGTAGATTCGGGGAAGCGCCCCAGGGACATAAGCCCGGTGATATTCTGGAGGGCGCGAAGAGCGTCGTGGTTCTGGCCATTCGCCTATTGAAGGGCGCTGTGAGTACCGCTCCGAGCAGAGAATACGCTGTAAATTACTTCGTGGTTAACGCAGAGTTAAACAGGATAGCGTTCAGGTTGGGGCGGTTCCTGGAGAGTGAGGGTTACGAGGCTGTTCCAATACCCGCCTCCTCCCCCTACAACGTTGAGAAGAATATGGGAGACCTGTCTCACCGCCACGCTGCGGTTCTTGCGGGAATCGGCTGCCTAGGTAAGAACAATCTGCTGATCACCAGGGACTATGGGCCAAGAGTGCGCCTGGCCTCCGTTGTGACAACCGCACCCCTCGTCTGTGGCGAGCCACTGAACATGGATTTCTGTGAGGGATGCGAGGAATGCGTAAAGGCATGTCCGGTGAAGGCTTTAGAGGGAGGAAACACAGACAAGGAAAAATGTGTGAGGTATCTGGAAAAGATTGGAAAGGAGTTGGGTATAGACGATTTGATCTGCGGAATCTGCATAAAGGTCTGCCCAGTAGGGAAATGAAAAAGTGGGGGAAACTTCACGAAGCCGTTTGAGAAGCGTTGAACACAGGATTGCCAAGTGTGCTACGCCTAACGCAACAGGTGATCGAAAGCGCTTAAATATCTGGGAGAGTACGGCTGTTTCAATCATCCAGTGGTGTCTACTCATCAGATTGGCACGAGTGCCGTAGATGCTACAGATAAATCCATTTACCCTACCAATCGAAATACTTTTTCCTTTAAGAATGGAAAAAGAGTTTAAACTCAAAAAAGGAGGGGAGTTCTTTAACTTTAAGTGCTAAAAAGTTTTAGGCACGTAAACCCAATTAGCATTTCATTAACATTTAAAATCCCTAAAGGTGAGAATAGTAGTAAAAATAAAGAATAGTGTGTGTTTCT
>JAUQYY010000164.1 GCA_030587505.1 Candidatus Sigynarchaeota archaeon | reverse complement strand
ACTCTATGGTGGAGATTAAAAGAATTATCAGAATAAGAAGAGCTAGAAAACACGAGAGGTAAAAGTTGTTTTTCTGTCCGATTTCTGGAAAACCAGAGCTTCACCATTTAAAATAGTTTACATTCTCATAAATCTTTATTCGAGTTATACCTGTGTACGGTTGCCTTCCGCGGGAAAAGCGTATAGAACACCGGAAAGATATATAAAAGTTGTGTCATTACGTTCCAATACCATGAACAATCAGGTGAGTGTTTGAAATTTAATTATCCAGTTCTAGCGCACCCAGAAAGGTGTCAACACTGTAGAACATGTATGACGGTCTGTCCAGTTGGTGCAATTAAAGATATAGACCCAAGGTTTGAAGTGGACATATCCAAGTGCGCCACCAGAACCGACTGTTTTACCTGCGTTATGCACTGTAAAGGACACGCACTAGTCCTAAAAGAAGGGGACACGGAAGAAATTGTCCCTCCCATTAGACATGCGGACTCTGCATCTAAAGGAAGCTAATTTACGCCTACCCGAAGGGAGTTAAGAAATCAACGCTCGAAGATTAATTAAGGACACTGATGGCACTTCAGTAAAGCTTTTAGGCGCAACTGATCCCTGAATCGTCACATCAATGTACGCCAACTACTTAGGCACCAACCCGCAATTCCTTTGGGTACGAAAGAACGGAAGCGCGGTTTTTGACACACCTACTGACCAAACGCGTCGTCTGCCTCATCGACCAGAACCGGGATGCTCTAGTAGATGTGAGTAACGCCAAGCTCATCAACATCGAAGGCACTCAGAATAATAGCGGCGGATGCACTTCAAATGATTGGAGGATAGCAAAACTGTTCTAGGTCTATGAAGGCCCTTCAGAAATTCAGCAGTACACGTAATACCTCTTGAGAGACGCTGGCTGTGAATGAGAGTAAACGGTAGATATTTTTTCTATGGCTTCGTTTTATCCCATTTATGCTACTTCAGTTTCTTTGCATGGTGTGATCCCAAAAGTGGTGTTATGCGATTCTTGGAATCTAAAACAGGAAAGGCTGGTGTTGGGTGATTTTTCTCCTTTCTACTTAAATTTTTTATGATGAGCGGAGGGCGGGCTTATTCTAGGAGCGCCTGGCAGATTTTTACTGCTTCTATTGGATCTTTGCCGTAGGCGTCCGCGCCAAGTTTTTTTGCGATGTTTTCGTTGAATGCCGCCCCTCCGCAGATTATTTTCACTTTGCTTCTGAGGTTTTCCTTCTCCACCAGCTCTATGGTTTCCTTCGCGGCGTCTAATGCTACCGTGAGAAGGGCCGACATCGCGAGGATGTCCGCGTCTGTTCGTCTTACCGCTTCTACGAATCTCTGCGGCGGCACGTCAACCCCTAGGTCTTCGACGTAGAACCCGGAGGACACCAGCATGGTTATTACGATGTTTTTGCCGATGTCGTGGAGATCGCCACGAACAGTTCCGATTACTATTTTTCCCTTAACTCGGGTTTTGACGCCCTTCTTTTCTAGGGCTGGTTTTAGTTCTTGAAAAGCGTTTTGGAAAATGTCCCCAGCTGTTATGAGTTCTGCTAGAAAGTACTCCTTCTTATCGTAAAGATCCCCTACGATTTTTAGTCCCTGACTGAGACGCTCGATTATTTCCAAGGGATCTGTACCTTTCTCAACCTCTCTTTTCACACTCTCTATGACTTTGCCTCTTTCCAGGTTAGCCATGGCATCCACGAGTTCGTCAGCCATGATTATCACCCTTTCTTTTGGCTTTAATCCATTTAATGTTTTAAAATGTTTTCCAGTTTGCCTCCTACAATCGTCTCTTTCACCGAATCTTCAAGACGATTCATGGAAACACCGCACGGTTTTACACAGCGTATCTAGACGAACATCTATTAACCAATAAGAACTTGATTGAAAAAGTTATATTCTACAGTGGTAATTAAGTACCGCAACACTAAGGTTACAGGTCAAAACGCTCAACATTACACTAACCGCTTTCACATCTATGACTGGTGGTATGAGTTGAATGTTGTCATAATTGTACTGGACACCCTGAGAAAGGATCACATTGGAGTGTACGGAAACAGTTGGATAAAGACCCCTAACTTAGACGCCTTAGCAAGGGAGAGCATTATTTTCATGGATGCGCACCCCGAATCCCTTCCGACCATTCCTTTCCGACGCTCAACACACACGGGAATCCGAACCTTTCCCTTTAGGGAGTATCATCCCCGAAAGGGAGATGTGGTGCAGGTTTACGGATGGGAGCCGATTCCCGAGTCGCAGACAACCATAGCTGAGATTCTCCGCTGGAAAGGATACACAACAGCCTTCATAACGGACACCTACCACTACTTCAAGCCCAGCATGAACTTTCACCGAGGATACGCCCAGTGGCAGCTGATCAGAGGTCAGGAGGTGGACCCCTACAAAACCGCGCCGAGACCCGCTCCGGAAAAGCTGGCCCGCCACATCCCCGAGAGCGGGATCTGCGAACACATGATGACCATACTTCCGCAGTACCTCACAAACACAGCGGAGCGTGAAACCGAAGAGGACTACTTTGCCCCAAGAGTGTTCAGCGCTGCGATTAAATGGGTGGAGGAGAACAAGGAAGCAGAAAAGTTTTTCCTCTTCATTGACTCGTTTGACCCACACGAACCATGGGACCCTCCCCAAAAGTACCGTGACCTCTACTATCCCAACTACGAGGGAAGGGAGGTTATCACTCCGAATTACTCAGCCAGCACGGATTACCTCACACCCGACGAGTTGAAGTACATGAGAGCATGCTACGCGGGTGAGGTAACCATGGTGGACGCGTGGCTTGGAAGATTTATTGAAAAAATGAGGGAGCTTGAACTGTTAGACGAAACACTGCTGGTTCTAACCTCAGACCACGGACACCAGTTGGGGGAACACGGAATGACGGGGAAGATTCCCTGGGGGCTTCACCCCGAACTGATGGATATTCCGCTCCTCATCAGGCACCCCGACGGGTACAAGAGAGGCACACGCGTTTCTGGATTCGTTTATAACCACGACATAGTTCCCACCATACTCTCGTTCCTCGACATTGAACCCCCAGCGCCAGTAGACGGAGAGGAACTCTGGTCTCTAGTGTCGGGAGAGCGGGAAGAGCGGGGCTACGCGACCAGCGGGTTCAACGGCTACGTCTGGACAAAGGACAAAGAATACGTTTACATTTCAGACTACTCAAGAAAGAGAGAGTACCTATACGACGTGAAAAGGGACCCAGGACAAACCATGAACATTGTTGAGGAAAACAGAGACATAGCAAACGAAATGTTCCAAAGAGTCCTAAAAGACGCGGGCGGAGAGCTGGTAGACCACAGCGATGTTATGTTCAAAGCTGCCTCGGAGTGGTACAAAATGGAGGACACGAAATAAACCCTACTAGAAATCAAACAGCCCCCGGGGGAATGTACATGCTCGCCACGGGGTGCGAGGTTCCACCAGAAACACCCCTAGAAAACCTAAGAGCCTTCATGGACGTGGCAAAAGAATACGGCAACCCCCTAGAGTTTGACTAGCGGAAAGAGGAAAACATCATTTCCCAATTTTTTTTGCTTCGTCCGAAGCGAACACTGTTTGCACACTGGAGGTTTCCATTCCGTATCTTTAAACGTGGCTCATGGTTTTCTTGAGTAAAGGATTTGTGAAAGGGTTCTAAAGAAGGGTTGCTGGTCTTTCTAGAGCTGGAGTTTTAGAGTTACAATTTTCCCCGGTGGAATTTGTTTCAAGGTGAGTTTGTTTCCGTCCACTGATAAGGGTATTTGCTTTGCTATTTCGCCTTCCTTTAGGTTGATTAGGCTGGCTGACCTCACTGGTCTGTAGAGTTTTAATGCAGCGTTCTGTGCTGCTTTTCCGGTGTTGTAGATGCGAATCACCAAGGCGTCCACCTTCTCGGCCTTTTTAACCGCGGACAGAATTATCGATGGAGGTTCGATCTCCAGGAAGCTCAGAGAGGCGGGTAATCCGCCAGTCGAATTCCTGGCCTCAACAGCCTTTAGTTCGTGGGCGAATTCTCTGGCTATTCTTGGAACCTGCGCGTCTTCCCAGTCTTCGGAGTGAGGTATTACCGCGTACTCCACTGTGTGTCGCCCTTGGCACTGTGCCTCTGGTGTCGGTATCGCGGGGCCTCCGAAGGTTTTGCGGTTGTTGTTGTCTGTGTTTCTTGATAGCCAGCCCACCGAGCGGATAAGAGTTATGGCTATGGTTCTTTCTTGTTCCCCGTAGATCTCGTACTCGGGCAGCCCCTTATTCGCTACGGCTAGACCCTTCTCTCCGTCGTTTATGTCCACAAAGAGGTTTTGGTGGCTCGTTGTGCTCTGCACCTCTATCCAGTTTGTGTCGTCGGGAAGCTCCAAGCTTCTTTCAACAACCCCAAAGTGACCGTCGGCATAGACTCTATCGGTTTTTATGCCTGTCGGGAAGAGAACCCTCAAGCGGTGATCCTTAACACTGTTCTCGATTTCTGTCTTGAAGTAAAGAAACCTGGAGCCGGGAAAGAGGGATACACGTGACACTATCCTCAGAGGCTTCATCCTGCTGGAGCGGCGGTTTCGATCTCCCTCATCCAAGCCTTCTGGGAGAAGCATTTCGATTCTTATCACCGCCGTCGCCAACATAGGGTGCTCCTCGAAGGAGATTTCAGCGTTCAGGTTCTCACTCGTGAAAACCGTATCCTCCCGCAGTTTGGAGTAATTGTACTCGTCACCGTTGTCCCCAACATCTTCAAACACGTGCAATCCCTTGAAAGTCACCCCGTTGCTTATTTCCGTCACGTCAACGGTGCCGTTGGGATTAAACCTGGCCCTAAGGTGCTCGTTCTCCATAGTTCCGTCCCGAGAGTTAACCTTAAGAGGCGTTTGCACGTTCTCAGCCTTCCCATCCCTCAGGTGCACCACCTTGTACCCGCAGGCTGGAACGTTCTCCGCGAGAAACCTCAGAGTGTATGGAGGTATGTTTTCATCAGCCCTGAACCGGTAGTCCTCAGGATTGTGATACACTTCCACTGGAAGAACTCGCCCCTCCCGGTCAACTACGCAAAAGTTGCGGTCTGGAGTGAACTCCATGCTCTTGAGGAGCAGCGGGTTGAGGTCAAAGTGCTGACAGGAAAAGGTGAAAAGCGGGAAGGGGTCCAAGAAAAACTCCACGACTCCTGTTCTCCTCCATGGAGAAGGGTTGAAAACCGCTACGGGAAAACCGTCACTCGAAGCTGACGCTCTCGAAGCTATTTGCTCCATCGCTCTGCGTGTGCAGAAGTCGGCTATCTGCTCGCTCCACGCGAATCTGGTTTCCATCTCCCTGTGAACCTGATCCACGGAACAGCCGCAAATACTATCGTGGGGATGATTTTTAAGAAGCCACCTCCAGGCAAGCCACAGGTAATCCCGGTCGTAACACTCTTCGAGAGTCCACGCCCAGGCTGAGAAGGGCTCCGCGTAGGTTTCCAGCTTTGTCTGACATCTAAAATTCGCTTGCTTCAGGTACAAGCGGGCGGATAGAACTCCTTGTAAAATTGGGAATATGCGCGCCCCTCTGAATTCACCCCTGTGGACCGGCAGGTCCTCTACGTTCTCTTTGAGTTGATCGAAAAAGTCTGTGAGACTTCCTTGTCTTATGGGCTCACTCGGATGCCTCTCGTTGTAAGCCCTTACTACTTGGGGAATATGCTCCTGGGGGTAGGCGTGGTCGTGGCCGTTCAGCAGGAGGTGGAAGCGCCTGTTACTTCTTTCTTCGAGCCAGGCTTTTGTCTTCTCAATGAGTTTGACGGCGTCATCCAAATCTTCAGGAAGGTCGCCCGCGTTAAAGTAGCCTAGTGCCAGCTGGTAGGTTAGGATTCTGTCTCCGCTTGGAGACTCCCACAGGAAAGCTGTAGGCAGAGTGTCAACCTCGTCACCCAACCCTCTCCAGAAAACGAACCCGTCGAAACCGAATCCCTTCATTATCTGAGGGGTTTGAGCTATCTGCCCGAAGCAGTCGGGCTGGTACCCCACGCGGTGCGCCCCTCCGTACTCTTCGGCAACCATTATGCCCAGAAGCAGGTTCCGCACAATGGACTCAGCCGAAACCAGAAACATATCGGGTAGAACGTAGAAAGGTCCAACACTCAAGCGGCCACGACTTATCAGTGAGCGAATCCGCTCCTTGTTCTCAGGTCTCACCTCGAAGTAATCCTCAAGCAGAACCGATTGACCATCCAACAAAAAATGCTTATAGTCAGGGTTTCTCTCCATCAACTCTATGAGGCGGTCAACCATTTCGACCATGTACCCGCGGAACGTTTGAAACGGCTTGTGCCACTCCCGATCCCAGTGGGTGTGAGAAACCAGAATTGATACATATTCTTTTTTCATAGGTACTCCTTCGCCTGTTTATTCTGGACGCTCCTCAATGCGAGTAATTCTGTCAATATTCGGGTTCGTGAATATGTCAAGGGGATCCCTGCTTGTCAAAGAAAACTCTAAAACTACGAGGCCTTCGGGTCCAGCCACAACGCTGTGGGGCGTGTTTTCGGCGATGTGGAAACCCACCCCGGGTTCTAGAAAGACTTCGTGTAGTGCTGTTGTGTATGGACGCTGGTCCTCGGGTATTGGGTAGGTGGGTTTACTGGTTGGTTCACCAGGCACGAACATTGAACCTGTACCCATAATCGTGTGGAAGTACTCCTGTTTCCCCGGAATGAGAACGCCTTCCTCAGGGACGGGAGTTTCACTACTTTCCGGCACCAAGTAGACAGCGTCTTCCCCGTACTCCTCAAGACCCTTGAAGTTTTTCACGAGTTCCTTCAACTCGAGGAAGCCTTCTCTGATTTCTGAACCCTTGGGCATGACTATTACTGACTGGTGGCGGTGCTCGGGCATGTACTGGTTCGGAAGAAAGCACAGAACCTTCCCGCACTCGGCCTCGTTCACCAGCACGTATATTCCGAGGCCGATTCTTTTGAAGGTGTCCAGCTCCCCCTGGCTTAAACCAAAGTCCACCACTTCCAAATCTTCCGGTTTCAAGCCCTTAATGGGAAACCCGGACTTCAGAATCAGTTCGTAGTACAGTTCCTGTGCTTTAGCAACGGAGTCACGATACAACATGGTAAACACTCACACACAACAATTGGTCGAAGCCAAAATTGTCACGTTTCCCTTCTTTGATTTGAGTTAGGCTCGGTAGAGTCCGTACTTCATCACGGACTCCTTCATAGCTCTCAGATTGTCGGCGGGGATGTTGTCGGGTAGTACGCAGGCTGAGCAGAGCATGTAGCCGCCGCCCTCCATGCAGCCTTCGATCTGTTTCCTACAATATTCCTCAACTTCTCTGGGGGTTCCCAAACCAGTAACCTGTGGCGGTATGTTTCCCATAAGGCACGCTCTGTCTCCTAGAATTTCTTTCGCTCTGAAGATGTCTGTTAGGTCCAGGTGGAACCAGGTTTTACCCTTCGGTAGCTCTGTGAAGTATTCCAATACGTCCGTGTAGTCGTTGTCTAGGTGGAACTGCACGATGCATCCCTTTTTTATGATGGCTTCTGAAATCTTTTTGATTTGGGGCCAGAAGAGTTCGAACTTTTTGGGGGAAATGAGGTTGGTTGCGATGCGTGAAAATCCGAAGAGAACCACTTTAGGTCCCTTTTCCGCTCCCATGAACTGTAGCTGAGTGTCGAGGGTTGCGAGCATCTCATCCACCGTGGCCTCGCAGGCCTCGACGACGATGTCCGGAATCTCGACAACATCCATTAGGAACTTGTTCATACTCCTAAGGAAGGAGATGATGTCCACAGGAGGTTCTATAACGGCGTGGGCCATGGATATCACGTCCATTTCCCTGAGCCACTCCTTCGTGTCCAAAACGGCGAACTGGGACACAATGTTCAGGAACTCCTTCTCCAGCTCGGGCCTCCTCTTGAAGGGAGCGAAACCCTTCTCTGTCACGAGACCGTAGTCACTCCGTTTCATAAGCTCCCTCTCGTTCATCTGCTCGGGAGTGTTGCCCTTGGGAAGAGTCCAGTCAAAGTAGAACATGCTATGCGAGTTGGGCCACGGAAGATAGTATACCAGTATGGGGGAGCATCCGGAGTAGATGTCGAAACCACCAAACATCTCCCAAACCTTTTTGGTTGCCTCGTAGGATTTCGGCACGTCAAAGAAAAACTCCTCAATAGTCATCCCGGTTAGCCTGGCCTGAGCACAGTGAAAAGACGCGGCGAAGGGAACCCTATCAGGCTCCTTCAAGGCTAAAGCAGTTTCCACCCTTTCTCTCGGAGTCATGGTTTCATTCTCATGCATCTTTAACGGCAAAAAAACACCCCACCAGCAATTAAATTAGGTTTCGTACCCTAACTAACCTCAGGCGGACTATAAAAACTTCACCGACAA
>JAUQYY010000143.1 GCA_030587505.1 Candidatus Sigynarchaeota archaeon | reverse complement strand
GCTCTCACTGGCAGGCGCAAAACTCAAACTTGTGGAATCACAAAACATTCACTTCACCCTAAAATTTCTTGGAAGTATCAGCCCTGCGGTGGTTGAAGAAATCTACGAGGCTATGAAACGCGTTGAATTTTCTCCTTTTGAATTGGAACTCTACGGAGTGGGCTGCTTTCCCAGTTTACGTAGAATAAACAATGTTTGGATTGGGGCTCGAAAAGGCGGAGATGAGGTCTCCCGAATATACCACAATTTGGAAGCAGAACTGAAGAAAATCGGTTTTAAACCTGAAAGGAGAGAATATACCCCTCACGCGACTATTGCAAGGGTTAAAAGCGCCCACAACAAAGACAAGTTGGCAAAAATCATCTCCAACTATTCATCCGTGGAAATAGGTTCGATGACCGTTAACTCCATTCGCCTTAAGAAAAGCACTCTAACTCCGAAAGGGCCCATATACAGCATCTTAAAAGAATATGCTCCCACTTAAACTTCCTTCGCTATTTAATCATTGTTTCTGAGGATTGAACTTTGGAATTCGAAACTGTGTGCGAAATGGTTTCAAGAAAAGTAACCCCCTCTGAGAGAATCAGAAGGAAAATTCACAAAATTTCTGACCGATTGATCCGGAAGATAAGGGAGGAAGCTGTGAATCTAGGGGTTAAAATTAAACCTTTACTTGTGGGATCGGTAGCAAAGGACACTTGGATAGCCACAAAACCCGACATTGACATTTTTATGGCTTTTCCCAAAACATACTCAAAAAAAGAGATCGGGGAAATAGGGCTTAGAATCGCGCGAAAAGTAACCGGAGGGAAGGGCGAAGAATTGTACGCCGAGCACCCCTATTTACGAGCCGAGATAGAAGGTTTTCAGGTAGATTTTGTCCCCTGTTTCGAAATCCGCGATGCTAAAGAGCTTATCTCGCCGGTTGACAGGACGCCTCTTCACACCCTGTACATCAAAGAGCATCTTGATGAATCCTTAAAGAGAGAAGTAAGACTCCTCAAGCAATTTCTGATAGGAATAAATGCCTATGGCGCAGAGATTAGAGTCGGAGGTTTTTCTGGCTATTTGTGTGAGCTTCTGATACTTCACTACTCTTCTTTCCGAAACCTTCTTGAGAAGTGTATCAAGTGGAAATCGCACCATGTTATTGATATAGCGAGGCATCATCCTGATGTAAAAAAAATCCGAGAAGTGTTCCGAGAGCCATTAGTAGTGATTGATCCCGTTGATCCCAAAAGAAACGCTTCAGCAGCATTATCCCTCCAGAAAATCGCTGAATTTAAAGCGGCAGCAAAAGCGTTCCTTGAAGAACCCTCCTACTCGTTTTTCTTTCCCAAAGAAATCACCCCATTTGACTCCAAAGAACTAAAGCGTATTGTTCAAAAAAAGGGGACAGATACCCTATTCCTACTGTTTAAGACGCCGGAGGTTCCTCAAGATGTCCTCTGGGGTCAACTCCACAAATCCACTACCGCGCTCAAAAATTTTTTCGAATCGAAAGAATTCAAGATCATTAATCGAGATGTCTGGTCCGGAGCGGAAAAAACAGTTTTAGTATTTGAGTTTGGGAGCATCACCCTGCCAAAAGCGTACAAACATTTGGGTCCCCCTGCCGGTAGTAGGGAACAGCTTTCCTTCCTGAGAAAATACGTAAAATCTGAAAACTGTCTGTCCGGGCCGAGGTTAGAAGGCGGAAGATGGATAGTGGAACTTCCTCGCAGGTACACCCGAGCCGATGATCTACTGAATCACGCGTTACGCGTAGAATTGAATAGTTTAGGTCTTGGGAAGTATGTTGCGAACAGGATCTCCGAAGGCTTTGAGCTTCTCCTAAACGTAGAAATCTCTGACTTTTATGCAAAGAATCCTGATTTCGCCCGTTTCTTAACAAAATATTATTTGGGAAGGCCCAGCTGGTTAAGCTGAAACTTCTCCAATCCTCTTAACTGCCAACGCGCTTTTCGGGCAACTCTCTACGCATATTAGGCAGACAACACAGCGGTCCCCTATTATCGGGCCTTTTTCACCTAGCTCAATATTTCCAAGTTTGCACGCGTCTACGCATATGCCGCAGCGGTCGCACTCGCCGATTAGGACTATTCTGCTCGGGACGACTTCCTCAAGTTCTTTTTCAACTGTTCGTAGGCTTTCCACCTGAGGGCCAAATAGTCGTTTTGCGAGTGGGTGTACCAGTGGGTTTGCGATTTTTGACGTCCAGAGGCTGTTTAGTTTTCCCATGATTCGACCGAAGAAGGTCTGCTTCAGTTTCTGAGGCTTTACTCTCTCTCCCCTGACGTCTATGTTCTCTATTTCTCCTAATCCCCTCTCAAAGGCCAGCTTGAGGAGCTTCATACTCTTAGGTTTTATCCCTGCCGTTACCGCCGCTACGCTATCAACAGCAACGATATCCTTACCTGCTATTATCATGTTGAGTTCCATAGGTTTCCCCTCGGTGGGACCATAGTATGGACCGGAAGGCCTTATCGATTCGCATCCGGTAGTGCCGTCTATCAGCCCAAACACTACTCTGTCTTTGAGCACCGAAAGTAGGTCTATTACCGGTTCGAACAAGCCTAATACGTGCATTTTTGTTCTCTGATCTTGCCACGTAAGTCCTTTCAGGTTCTTAATGCACAGAGTTAACCCTGTAAAGAAATGGGCTTTAAAGACTGGCAGAGAAATTATAGCATCAGCGGTTAACGCGCTCCGCGCTAGCTTAACGCTCTTTAATTTAGCGGCGCCTGGAATTTGAATTGTTACGGGGTCCTCCTTGCTCAAATCCACGAACTGCCCTCCCGCCTTCTCTACTACGCTTTTAACACCTATCGTTTCGTATGTTTCTTGAGGGTCCCACCCCACAATCGGCAGGTCCCCCACTATGGGTTTACCTCCAATGCTTCTTACCACTTTTACCATCGCGGAAATGACCTCAAGACTGGTAACTATGCCGCTTCCGGAGGGTTTTGCGCAGCAAAGATTAGGTTTTATGAGGACGGTTTCACCTTGGTCAATGTCAATACCGCCAGCCAACTCTACAGCTTTTTTAACAGCCCCATCAACATCTCCATCTGTTTTAACTATCGAAACAACGGACATCGCAACTCACCCTAAAAGTTTTGAATGCTAACTGTTAGCGAAGGACGATACAAATACTTTAGCATAAATTGCACTATCCCCTATTTAATTGTATTCCGTAATTGTATTCCGCCAAAGGAAACGAAACTTTTTAACTTCCTCTTTTGCCTCTAATACCAATCTGCTGTTCATCCTCTTTCGTTACCGAACACATAATAAACTTCATATTCTTTAACACCTGGCACTTTCTAACGTTGTAATAAAATTAAACTTTAAAGAAGAACAGAACGCGTCCAAAAATTGAAATGCTTTTTTGTTTATTTTAGTTGCTTGGGTGCGTGGCGCCGCTTGGCTCCTGGTCTTCGCCCCTCGGGTGGCCCAGGAGGGACTGGTTTGGGCGGGCTGAGCCGAAGGTCGGACGGAGTGTCCACTGGCGGGTGCGCCTGCGTGTGTGGTGCCCCGTGCCCTACCACACTTGGGCGGGCCGCAGGATCTCCTGCCAGGCCAGCCGCGTGGAGAGCGCACGCAGGTTGTGGGCTATGTATTTGAGGGTGAGTCCCTTCCTCCGCGTGTCTGGCCTCCGGTAGTTCAGCGTGCCCCCGTCTCGGGCCGCCCTGTTTCCTATGGGTCTCTCCACAGGGCTTGCGGCGCCCGTACCTTCTCCAGCTGAACTCCCTGAGAGCCTGGCTGCGGTGGCGGCCCCCGTAGGGCTTTCCGCCGCGGAGCCTGGGGCGTACAATCAGTGTGATTCCGCGCTCGAAGCCGTACTCGCGGGTTGTACCCGGGGCGTCGTACTCGGGGTCCATGCAGACCGTTGAGCCGGGCGGCACGTGCCTCAGGAGGGGTCTCGCGTCCTTGGTGTTCCCGGAGACCCTGACCGCCACCACGGTGTTGGTCACCGGTCTCACGAGTATGCTGTATCTCACCGTCTGGTGGTGGAGCCGCGTCCTCATTGCGACCTCGGCCTCCTCGAGGGTGTCGCACCCGTCCCCGCGTGGAGTCAACGCTGTACTCTGACAGGCGCCCGTCCCGAAGAGTCTGGCGTGCTCTACTTTGTGGGGGGTCGGTGCTTTCTGATGTGAGTCTTATTACGCTGTGTGTGGCGCACTTTGGGTTTTGTGTTATGCTCCTGACCTTTTTTTGGGGGGTGATGTAGAATGCTCGGGTCTCGCTTCCAGCGTAAGGCTCCAAATTGCGAAAGAAGCCATATAAACTCCCCTTTTCCAGGCGAGACCAAACAATTCTACATCACCTTTTTGGGGTCGGAAAGAATTTAAAAGGTTTGTTGCACATTTTCCCTTAAATCAGGTGTCTTCAGAGTTGTAGCGTCGGGTTGCTCGTCGTGAGGATGAAGCCAAGAGAAGGCTGATCTATGTAGAGGAGAAGTTAAATAAACTAATCCGCGTTGTTGAGAGGAAGTTTGGATGGATGGTCAGAATATTTGGGCGATTATTAGTTTTCTGGTTTATATGGCGTTCTGCTTTTTCTGTATTTATCAGAGAGAGATAATGTTATACTTTGAGGTTCGGAAAATTAGGAAGCAGGTTAGGGAGATTTCTAAGATGATTAAGGAGACGAGGTCTATGTTGATGTCGATGTTTCACGAGCGTTTGTCTGAGGAGGAGAGGGAGAAGGGTTATGATAAGGTTATGAATTATTTTGTGATTGCACCCATTGAAACGGATCCGTCGGGTGTTATGGATCGCCTTGAGTATCTTCTCGATGCTGGCGACGAGACGCTTGGGAGGCTGGTTGAGCCGTTGTGTCCGGATGGGGATCTGGAGAGGTTGGAGAATCTTAAGCAGATGTTTAGGGAGGCGATAGTTCTTAACAGGACTTTCAAGTTGGTTAGGGAGATATACCTTTCGAGTAAGAAGTCTCGAAGCCTTGAAACCGTGATGCAGACTACCATGAATCTTCCGCTTCTCTTGCGTGAGGCGAGGATTCGTTTCAAAGCCGTGAAGGCCTACGTGGATGCTGAACCGATCGGTAACGGCGTTGCTCCGCTAGTGGCGTCAAAACTTATGGATGGTTCCCCCTTTGAGGTTAGGGACGGGGTGGTTATTTCTGAGAGGGAGTATGAGGGTAGGGAACTCATAATAATTAAGCCTAAGGGTCCTGGTGCCAGGAGTAGAAACGTTGGTAGGGTAGCAGCAGACATAATAATGGGGGAGGAGAAAGTTGCCGGGGTCGTCGTCATTAGTGCTCAGGTTAAGCTTGAGGGGGAAAAATCGGTAATAGTGACGGCGGCGACGGGTGTTGCTTTCGTTTCTGAGCCTGAGAAGTATAGGCTCGAGGAGCTGGCGTCCGAGAAGAAAATACCCTTAGTTTCTTTGGTTGTGAAGATGTCGAATGAGGAGTATTACACCAAGATGAGCGAGAAAGTCCGCGACGCCGTACCAAAAATTGTTGAGAGGTTCGAGGATTTGATTAGCCGGTTTGGCGAGGGGAAAGTAATCCTCATTGGATCGGGTAACACGATGGCGATAACTCCCTAGTCAACATGTGGCTTATGAATCAGCACGGAAACTATAATCAAGAGATACGCTCTTGTAGACTGTTTCTGGTGTTATTCTATTACTGCGTGGCGTTCCTTCAAGTCTTTTTCATGTTTTCCTGTTTTTTCCATCAGTTCGGCTATTAAACCGTCTAGAAACGCAAGGACGGTGGACTCGAACAGCGTGCCGAGAGGGGTTAGCGGGCGGTGTTCGCCCTTGATTTGGCGTTGGATGTAGTCGTTTTGCTCCATTATTTTTGTTCGTCCCCTGATTTCTACCACGAGGTCGGCCAACTGTGCCAGGGGCGAGTCGGGGTAGGAGGTTATGACGACGAGGGTTGCACCGACGTCTCTTTTTGCGATGCGTGAACTCTCAACCACGAGCTTTGTTCTGCCGGAGCCGCTGATTGCGATGAGGATGTCTTTTTCTGTAACGGCGGGGGTGATGGTTTCACCAACCACAAACACTTCGAATCCGAGGTGCATTAGGCGCATAGCAAACGCGCGAACCACAAGTCCGGAGCGGCCAGCGCCGACGACGAATATTCTTCTGTTGGATTTTAATCCATCAATCAGGAGTTCGACTAGTTGGTCGACCTGTGTGTCATCTATGGCGTTAACCGCGTTTGATATGTTTCCGCTAATCTCGATCATCGCTTTTTTTAGGGTTCTTAGCTCATCCAATGCGCACACCTATATTCTTAGTAACTAATTTTTTCATTTAAAGTGACCACATATTTATACTCTACGTTTTAAATTCGTGTTTAAACATCGAATGTTTTCTCCGAAAAATAGACACAAAGATGTGTAGATTAAACTTTTGGTTAGAAGATTTAACTCGTAGGTGCCTAAACGGGTGGAGGAGTACATAACAATTGATTAATCTGCTTATTAACCTTTGAGGATCAACATTCTCTGGTTGGTAGGGGAATCCTCATTTGGTGAGTAGCCATTGAGTTACACCAGCAGTAAGGATACAAGGAGTTTTATGGTTTGTTTTTTCACGTAGAAACTAGGAAGGCGTTGCGAGGCTATTTCGGGTTGTTATCGAAATCTATATTATATTTTGGATGATTGTTGTACTTCTAACTGTTGTGTTATGGTTCATTTGTATTGGAGGTAATTGTTTGAAAGCGAAAAGGCCGAGAAGCAAGTTTTTCGAAGCAGATATTTGGTGGCAGCATCAACTCAAGTTTAAGGCTAAACTCGATGGTCTGCACGAGGTTGAGATAGATGAACTCGAACCCCATGGAACAGACTCAGCGCCTAATCCCGCTGATTACTTGCTTCTCGCGGTGGGTGGTTGTCTTGCTTCGTCGTTCATATTTTCAGTCAGCAAGTTTGATGTGAACTTAAAGGGGTTGCACGCCAAAGTGAGGGGGAAGTATACCCGGGTGAAGGGGAGAGTGAGAATCGGGAGGGTGGACGTGGTCTTGGAGGTTACACCAGCCACCGATGAGGATCTTCAGGAAATCAATGAATGGTGCATTGATGTGTTTCGTAAATTCTGTGTCGTGTCCGAGTCGATTAGGAGAGCGCTACCTATAAGTGTAACTGTAAAAATGGGTGGTAGGGAGATTGAGATACCTCCTCCGGAGGATTGAACCACAAACCTGGAGAAAATGTTTTTTCAGTCAATCTTGGACTAGAATCTTCCTGTTCGGAAGCTGCGGTCTGGTTTAGACCAGTCCATGGTTCTGAATGACGAGTTTCAGGTTCCCCCGGCTTCTTTCACTATTTCCCTGTAGAGTTTTTTCAGCTTTTTGCAACTTTCCCTTATTTCTTTTTTTGTGAGGGTGTGATGGTTTGGACATTCTTTATCCACGGTGCATGTTTTTCCGTCGAAATTCAGTATAACAGGATAATAAACGCATCCTTCTGGACGTGAGTCATACACCATGCATTCGCCCCTGAAGAAGAAACACTTACCGTCTACGTTCCTGAGTTGGCGAAAACCGTCTGGTGTGATAACCACAAACTCTTCACGTTTATATCCTAGGGCCTCAATCCTAGCGATGTCCCTTGAGGAAAGAAGCATCTCAGTATCGTGGCAACACAACCCACATCTACTGCATTTCAATTTTACCACACCAGTTCCCCAGTAAACGCATACACGTTTTCTCTCAAATTTCGCTTATGGAGTAATTTTATGAAGATGAAAAGTGTTCAAGAACGTTTCTTTAAACGTGGCCATATTTTTTAACAAGCCATTTCACGTATCTTCTTATAGCCTCGTCTATTCGCATTTTGGGTTTCCATCCTAGGCTTTTGAGCTTGGATATATCGAGCAGCATTAGGGGAACATCTCCGGTCCAACCTTGTTCCCCACCAGTGTAGCTGAGTTCAACGTCTCTGAGTTTTAATTCACTTATTACTATCTTTGCGATGTAGTTTACCGTGACCCACTCCTCAGAGCCTATGTTGAAAATGTTGAATCCGCTTTCAACTCTCTCCGTAGCGTACAGAGAAGCGTCTATACAGTCGGACACGTCCATGTACGATTTTTTCTGTTTCCCGTCACCAAGTATCTGAAGATTTCGTGGCTCGTTTTTGAGTTTCTGGTAGAAGTCGAAAATCACCCCGTGTAGACTTCTTGGACCTATTATGTTGGCGTATCTCAGGGAGACGCCGCATAACCCGTAGCAGGCGCAATAGGCGGAGATGTACATCTCCGAGGCAGCCTTTGACGCTCCATACGGGCTAATGGGTTGAGGAGGGTAAGTCTCTGGAGTGGGAAACGCTTCGGCCAGCCCGTAAAGGGTTCCGCCACTGGAGGCGAAAACAATGTTTAAGACATCTTTTTTTCGCATGGCTTCCAGTATGTTGATTATTCCGTGAACATTAACATCGAAGTCATAGAGCGGATCGGAAACGCTCCTCCTCACATCGTATTGAGCCGCGAAATGGAAGACCAGACTGGAACCTTCAACGCAGCCCTCAACGGTTTCAAAATCCCTCACGTCTCCCTTGACAAACTCAACCAGCCCTCTGTCGATATAATCCTGAAGATACTCCAGAGAAGAGTTTGAAAGGTTATCTAGAACCACCACATCGCAACCCATTTCCACCAATCGGTCGACAAGATGACTCCCTATAAAGCCAGCCCCGCCAGTTACCAGAGCCTTCTCGCCCTTTATCTTCAAAAGCTCATCTCCCAAAGACGATATACTACCGTAGAAGGATACTGATTACTTTTGAAAAAAGCATTAAAAAACTATCTCATAAAGGCAAACCACGTGAACATAGAAAATATGGCTATTATATAGAAATATTTTAAAGTGGCAGAAGGGTAACTATTACTCAGAACCTCGCATCCTAAACGTGTAGTATTTACACCCGGGGAAAGCTCTACAAACATCAAATTTCCTAAAAACAATATCGAAATAAATAACTCATTACAAGGGTGATGTACTTGGGCCTTTTGGATTATAAAAGTTACATAATTGATCGGAAAATGTCTCTAACGGCGGACAAGTTCTCTATCCTGAACGATTCGAGGGAAGAAATCGGAAAAGTGGAAGGGAAACTGATCTCATTAACCGGAGAATTCAACATCATGGACGCAACGGGAAAAACAGTTGGAAGAATCAAGGGAAAACTCTCCATACGGCCAACCTTCAACTTCTACGACCACGAAAACAACCTGATAGCAACAGCCAAAAGAAAAATGATAAACACAGTAGGAGGCGAATACTGGGTCGAAAACCCACAAGGAGAAAAAATTCTCGAAGCCGCAGGAGACTTCACCGGACAAGAATACAAAATAAGAAACGAAAAAGGAGAAATAGTAGCTGAAATCTCAGAAAAAATATCACAGCTAAAAGACGCATACCTAGTAAAGATACACAACGAAATCAACCCGCTAATCATACTCGCCCTCACAATCTCGATCGACTACTACGAAAACAAGAAAAAACAACTAGAGCTAATAACAGGCTTTAACGAATAAAAACACCAAGACCAGAAAACCAATAAAAGAAGAATCACTTCACACAGAAGAATAAACCCGAAAAACAAATGAACGGATAGCTGAAGAAGCCAGAAACCATTTACAGGCCAAAAATTAGAAAAAGGGAATTATGCGGGGGCCC
>JAUQYY010000137.1 GCA_030587505.1 Candidatus Sigynarchaeota archaeon | reverse complement strand
TTCCTACCCTTACCTTTCCGCCCATTTCCATCACCCTTGCAGAATTGATTAAAAACGCTAAATCAGTATAAAAATTTTAACCAATATAAATTTTTCTATCGGTTAAAAGCCGATAATTTTAAAAACAATGGACTAATCAAAAATAATCATAGAGAGATGCTAGGGGAGTTAGAATGTCTAACTCTAAAATCTTTGTCACCGAGAAACCCGAAGAAATAGAGCTTATCTCCGACAGCTTCAAGAGACGCATTCTAGAACTGCTCTTGAAAGAACCGATGACACTCACCCAGATTTCGAAGAAGCTGAACATGAACAAGGCTAATACTCTCTACCACCTAAAGCAGCTGAAGAAGGCCGGCCTCATCTCAATTAAGAAAACCGAAGTGGAGAAGCACGGCATACTCCAAAAGTTTTACCAGGCTAATTTTCTCTCGTACATCCCAAACTACAACAGGGCGTCCCCGATAACCAAGGAGCAGATAAAGAGAGACGCCCTAAACGTTCTGATAGGGTTTTTTGTTGCCCTTAGCATCTCAAAAAAGGTTGAGAGCAAGGAACTCAAAGAAGTGTATAGGGAGAGGGAGAAGCTAGCCGAGGAGCTCGCGGAGGAGGTTTACAGGGTAAGCGAAAACATGACGGAGAAGGAGGCGAGCGAGTCGGAGAAGGAAATACTCTACTTCGAAATCTACAGAAAGAGTTTCGTCCAGCTCTTCAAAAACAAGAGCAACCTAAAGAGTCTAACCACAAAAATCGAAAAATAAACCAAAGAAACATCCACCCCAAACCTAGTTTTTAAGGGCATCCCCAAAAGAAGCTCCCTCCGTGCGCCGAAAAAGAAAGGTGGACGGGTGAATTTTGGGGATTGTCAGGTTCCTTTTCGCATTCTCTCAACGGCTTTTTGGAACACTTTCTCTTTTGAGATGACGTCCCCTGTTCGAAAGCCTTTTTCCACCTTTTCGTTCATGGTGTCCAGAAACCTGCGGTAGCCGTGCTCTCTTATCTCTTTCAGGTTTTCTAGGTTCCAGGTGTTGTACCGTATGGAGATTATTTTGAAGAAGTCTTCTTTTCTTGCGAGGTTCCAGGTATTGGGTTTTGAAGGGTCGGTGCACTCTTCTAGGGAGTCGCACTCAGCACACGTCAGGAAGCCTTTTTCTGCTGCGCAGCTTTTAATCGGGCACAGGGGCCCGTCCGTGGCGCAGCGGCCGCAGTCCCGTGAGTTCGCGAACCTGGCGAGCAGCTCCTTGAAGGCTTCGAAGTTAAGTTTATATGGTTGGAGTTGGATATTAGACCCTCGTTGTTATCCTACTGAAGGTGTTTTTGGGATGGTTTCCTTAAAGGCGACTCTGATTGGTGGAGTAACCGGCTTTTCGGGAATGGTCATTGCGTTCGTAGGCATAATTGGTGCGGCTCTCCTCTACCAGAGCGCGTGTCCCTTCAGGCCCTTCTTTATCCGTCAGCCTATCCCCATTTTCATACCCGTACCGAACACTGGTTACAGCGCGGTGATTCAGCACGTGAGCGAGCTCGGCGTTGGTCCCACATCATACATGTTTAACACTAGCCTGATTCTGGCGGGTGTCCTTGCCATGCCCTTCCTCATCTGTCTTCTTCAGCCCTTGGGGAGTTCTTGGACTGCGAGAATAGGCGTGGCTTCGGGAATAGTAGCTTTCATTGGCCTCATCGGCCTTGCAGTCTACACGGAGACGCAGTACGCCACCCACATTTTCTTCTCAAACGTTTTCTTCATATTCATCGCCGTCTCCATCGTGCTGATCACCTACACCATTCGCTCTTCGGACTTTTTCACGTGGGTACACGTGTGGCTCGGGGTAATCTTTGTAACTGCGGACATAGTATTCTTCGTGCTGATGTTCACAACGGGCTTCAGCGCCGTGATGGAGTGGACCGTGGTCCTGATAATACTGGCCTGGGCTCTCGCATTCTCACTGCAAATGATAATAAAAGGAAGAGAAGCAGCCTAGCAACAAACCATAAAGACAACAGTCTCAACAACCATCAATCTCCCCTTTTTTTAGAGCGAAGCAGAACCCACCAGTCCCCATCATCCTGCGGTTGTTTCTGGAAACTCTTCAAAGGGTGTAGGAAAACCCGTCACAGGCTGAAACAGGGATAGAGCGACCCAGGGTAGAAGGACACGGGTTGCATGGGTTTCCGTCTTTCGCTCAGTGGCGGGGTTCCGCCTTCTCCCAGTAGTGTGAGTAGAGATCCGTCAGCCACCTATAATAGGAGGCGGGATCCGTGCATCCTATCATGTAGGCGAGGTCTATTTTTCCGTCGAGTGAGAGGAAGCAGATTCCTCCCTCCCTGTCGAGCACGCCCACGACGAGGTCTACCTCGTCTAGGAACCTTATGAACCGGCTGTAACGGCTTTCTAGTTTTTTGAATAGTTGGGTTTCTACTATTGATTTGGGGAGAATTATCCTTATGTCGACGCTTTTGCCCGAGAGTTTCTCAAGCACGGGGAACACCTGTGGAAAATTTGCCGGGACATTGTCCACAGTCTCAATTCTGTTTCCTCCATGTACTTCTCCTGAACTGTTATGATCCGGTAGACACCCTTGACCATTTCGCACTCGTTTAACTCGCCGAGCCTGCGGATGAACTCTAAAGGGATGACCAGCAAGTCGTGGCTGAGGATGAACTCCCTGTGCTTTGTGAGAAATTTGAAAACGTCCAAGGATTGGAGGATGAGCCTGCCGTATGAGGTTATGCCGTACAGACCGTCGGGGGTTTTGTTAACAATCCTGCGCGCAACCAAGCGGTTTAGCTGCCTGTAAACCTCGGGGTTGTTATTCTCAACTCCTTTGAAATGTCCGACAGCCTCCTGGGCTTCTCTTCGATACACTCGAGCAGAAACAGCCTCTCGTCGGACGCCAATTCGAACAGTAACTTCACGATCTCGGACAACGACGAATCAGCCCCAACATAACCACTGGAAAAATTCTCACCAACAATCGGGTTTTAATTCAAAAGGGGGAACAGGAATTATTTAACAGTTACGTCGTCCCGCGTAGCCACAAAGGAAAAGCAAACCTGACCTTAGGAAAGAGTGTTAACAAAACACTCGAGTAGGTTAGAAGCAAAGAATGATTGTTTCCAGTTCGCCGAATTGTTCCTGGGAAATTGGAAAGTAGGGGTTAAAAAGAGGAGAAGGGTATTATTTCCCGGTGAATTTCGCTTTTCTCTTCTCCAGGAAGGCTGTCGTGCCCTCCACCATGTCCTCGGTTCCGAAGAGGACCCCGAAGACTCCGGACTCCAGCAGTAAGCCTATGTCTAGGGGTACCTGGGTTCCGAAGTTGCAGGCGTACTTCGCCATCTTGAGAGCAATTGGTGGTCCTTCCGCTAGCCTGTTTGCGAAGTTTTCGACCTCCTCCCGGAACTTGTCCGCTGGCACAACCTTGTTCACTAGGCCTATGCGGTAGGCTTCGTCCGCTGGGATACGGTCGCCGAGCATACACAGCTCCTTCGCTCTTCCCAATCCTATGAGTCTCGAGAGTCTCTGGGTGCCCCCAGCTCCGGGTATTATTCCCAGCCGTATTTCGGGCTGTCCGAACTGGGCCTTTTCGCTCGCTATTCGGAAGTCGCACGATATTGCTATTTCGCACCCTCCGCCCAGAGCGAAACCGTTGATCGCGGCGACCACGGGTTTCGGAAACTTTTCAACCTTCTGTGTGACGTCAACTATTTTTCTTATGATGTGGAAGATGCTGTTCGGCTTCTGCCCCTGGAACATCGTTATGTCGGCTCCGGCGCAGAAGGCTCTGTCCCCAGCACCGATGATCACCAGGACCCTGATCTCCTCATCGTCCCAGAGCTTGTCCATAACGTCGCTGATCTCCTCCATCATGGTCAGGGTTAACGCGTTGAGCTTGTCAGGCCTGTTAAGGGTCACCCAACCGATCGGGGGTTTCCTTTCAAAAACTATGTCTTTATAATCCGCCACCTTCAATCATCTCCTTTGAATAGATTAAAATTATAATAATCTCTCATGGCTTTTCTTTTTTTCCGTCAACCCCAAAGGGCAGCATTCACAACGAAATCCGCAAAAGGATACCGCAAATAAACGTCCATAGAATAAAGTTTAAATGTTAGTAAAGGAATTTCAACTAAAATCCAATATTTGGAAGAACAAGAATTGTGGGTTGATTCCATGTCAGACTATGACTTCGACGCTGTTGTTATTGGAGCTGGAATAGCGGGTCTTGGATGCGCATCTCTGCTAGCTTCCAAGGGTTTCAGGGTCATCGTTTACGAGAAGCTCCCCTACATCGGCGGCCGCGCAACCACGACGAAGTTCAGGGGCTTCACAATAGACACGGGTCTACACGCCCTGTCCAGAGGGGACGTCAGCACGGTGGCCGAGCTGCTTTCGAAAATCGGCAGAAAGCTTGAGCTGGCCTCGTGGACCGAGGGCGTGAACGTCTGGGAGAACGACATGTGGCAGGACCTCTTCGAGTACAAGAAAATCAGCCCCCCCGAGAACGAGGGATTCAAGAAGGTGGTTAAGGCCATCTTCGAGATGAGCTACCAGGACATCGGCGAGCTGGACGACGTCTCACTCAGGGAGTGGATGGAGGGCATAACGGAGGACGAGGACACCCACGACTTCTTCAGCTACCTCGGAATGATGATAACGACGCTCACCGACTGGAACGAGATGTCTGCGAGCGAGGTAATCTACGAGATGAAAAAGAACCTGGAGGTTAAGCGAACACTCCTCACCGCTGGATTCATAAAGGGAGGAGCCATAAACATCACCAAGCCGATGGCCGAGGTTGTTAGAGAAAACGGCGGCATGGTTCTCACCGGAACAGGGGTGGACGAGATCATCATCGAAGACGGGAAGGTGGTTGGAGTGGCTGTGGAGCAAGCCATAGTGGACGCTCCGAGAAACTTTGAGAACTGGCTGGTCTATGAAACCGAGGTTCTGAGAGCCGACAGGGTGATCTGCACCGTTCCCATATGGGGACTGCACAACATACTTCCAGGGGATGAGCTGCCCTCATGGTTCGTGAACAGGATAAACAGCCTATCCGAGGAAACAACAGCCGCAATAGGGTACCTACTCGGCCTGGACGAGACCCTCTGGACGGACAAAAAGTACCGCATCTCCATGAGCCTACCCCAAACGGGGCTACCCCTACAGTGCTACGCACCCTCAAACTTCGACCCCTCAACGGTACCCGAGGGAAAGTTCCTCATATCCCTTGGCTGCCCGTGCGAGCCCGAGGAAGCCATGGACAAGTGGTGGGTGAGAACCGGACTAGACATCCTTTGGGATGACCTAACCCACATATTCCCACGCTTCGAAGACCATGTCGAGTGGGTATTCCCAGCGAGATACATCGGTATAGACGGCTTGACCAGAAAACCGGGCCTCGTTGGAAGGTATAAGCCGGACGTGAAGGCACCCGGAATCGAGGGACTGTACTTCGCGGGGGACACCTACCGCGGGAGAGGAGCCGGGATGAACGCGGCTGCGGAGTCAGCCATGATGTGTGTCGAAAGAATCCTCTGGGACAGAGGAGAAACAGCAAGGTGAGTAAGAAAAAGAGGATAAACGTGCTAATTCAAACAGTGAAAGGAGGATGGTGTGGATGGAGAAGGTTTACGACGCTGCCGTTATAGGCGGCGGTATAGGAGGATTCTGAGTAGCAGCCCA
>JAUQYY010000133.1 GCA_030587505.1 Candidatus Sigynarchaeota archaeon | reverse complement strand
TCTCGTAGTAGCCCTCTCCGCGCCTGTGGTCCTCGCCCATCTCTGTTTCACCACCGGCGGGGAGAGTTAGCGCTCTCCCCGCTCTAAAACCCTTCGCCGCAGAGGCCGCATCCCCGCTTCTCCCGCAGGATTTGGCGCCCTCCCGGGGAACCTCCCTCTCCTCACAAGTCAACCAACAAAAACGGCAGAATTATGGGACAACCTCAAGAAGACCAAAAGGCTTTTATCTCCGAGTGAGCGCATAGTACTCCGTGGGGTGTAGGTTAGGGCGGAGACCGCCCCCCACGGGAGTGGCTCCCTGAAGACGAGGGCCACGACGCGGCTCTCCTCCTCTTTCCTGCACTCTTCTTCCATTCTTCATCACCTCCGTTCGGGCTGCTTCGTCGGAACCATAGGGGAAGATACTTAGCGCATTTCCCCTATAAAAAATTATTTTTTAACAAGTTCGTTTGGGACAAAAAGTATATTTAGGATATAAATTTATAAATAGAAACCATCGTACTTTATCAAACGTTTTGTGGGTGTGTTTATGTCTAGGGTTCCACAGTTTGGTGCTCACTTGCCTAATGCCCCTATCTCGGATATTTATGACGCTGTTTCCTACGCTAATGATAATGGTTTCGACTCCGTGTGGCTCGGAGACCACCTGGTGGGAACCGGAATCAAGGTTTGGGATGCAGTGGAGCCCTTCCCGACGCTTGCAGCCGTCGCCTCCAGAACCAGGTTGAAGCTTGGAATAAGCGTTGTTGACGCTGCCAGAAGGCATCCTGCGGTGCTTGCACAGAATATCGTTACGCTGGACCACATCTCAAACGGAAGGCTTATTGTGGGAATAGGGGCAGGTATGTCTCCATCCATCAAACCGTTCGGAATTAGGTGGGACAAACCCGTCAGCATAATGGAGGAAACAATAAAAATCATCAAGAAGTTCTTCTCGGGCGGCACGATCGACTACGATGGCGAGTTCTACAAGCTTAAAAACGCCTTTCTCCTCCCCTTACCGTTTCAGCAGCCACATCCACCCTTCTGGATAGCCGCCAACTCACCGAGAACACGGAGGATAACAGCGGAGCTGGATGACGGGTGGTTGCCTCAGGCATTGAACCCGGAAGAGTATAAGAAATACTGGGAAGAAATCGAGAAACACGCAAAGAAGGTTGGAAGAGACCCGGAGGAAATCGTGAGGGCGAACACCATATACACATACATTTCTAAAAAGAAGGGGGAGGAACCGAACCCCATAGAGCTGCCGGCGAAGATGCTTTCGGCTTTCTGGCCTGAAACACTAAAAAAGGTGGGATTTGAGGTTCCGGAGGAGTTTGGACTCGACAAGTTCACCTACAGCCCAGAATCTATAAGGAGGGTGATCGATTTCGCCAGCAAGGTTCCCTTCGAAGCCATCGAGGATCGCTTCATCTACGGAACACCTGATGAGTGCATCGAGAGAATCGACAAACTATACAAGGCGGGCAACTACTATTATGTGTGCATACTCTTGGTTCCAACGAAACACAGAAAGAGTCAATACGAAATATGGGGCAAAAAGATAATCCCCTACTTCAAAGAGCAATACGGATAACTCTCAAGAGTAAATATGTTTAAAAATTCCCAATTAAGAGAACACGTCCAAAAATTAGAGTTTTTCTTCCTGGTTGAGGCCCCGCCAAGAGGAGGCAGGCCATACCCCGGGGACCCGCAGTGTGCTCCACCATCCCCTGCGGGTTCCACCTAAAAAGCTCATCCCCTCCCAAGCGGCTCCAAGGGGGAGAAAGAAACAGGAGGAATTTTTGGACATGTTCCAATTAAGAGAACCCCACACCGTGGAATATCGGTGAAGCGGGCAAACCCACCTTCAACTTAATTTTCCCAATCCAAACACGCTGGAAAAACACACCCACATCGGACCGTTAACAATCAATTGAGGTGAACCATATGGAACTTACGGATGAAGTCAAAAAATTAGCGGTTGAAATGAACGCCGATCTCGTTGGTGTCTGTTCAGCAGAAAAGATGACTGAGGGTAGGAGGAAGCTCTTTGAGATTATGCCCGACGCGAAGGCGCTAGTGGTCATCGCGTTGGAGCATCTCAAACCTGTCTTGGACTCGGGAAATCTTCAGATCATTCAGTACCATGTGCACCAGCTCTACCACGAGATCGACAGAATCCTCTACGGTTTATCCAGATTTCTGACCAAGAAGGGTCTCAAGGCGGTTCCCATACCCGCGTATCTTCCTGTGGAGATGAGCAGAGAAACCCTAGGACTAAGGGGGGAGGTCTCCCTGAGACACGCAGCCCAGTGCGCGGGGCTGGGAGAAATAGGGTTGAACAGACTGCTAATTACACCCGAATACGGGCCGAGGGTTAGGCTGGGGGCTCTGATAACAAACGCTGAGCTCACCCCTGATGAGCCTTTCACCGAAAAACTGTGCCAGAGAGAAAAATGCGCAGCCTGCGTTAAAGCATGTCCTGTGGGCGCAATCTCTATGCGGGGGGAGGTGGACGTTTTTAAGTGCGCACCAACCATTCTTAAATATTTCATTCCAGGAATAGTAGATGCTGTGAACCGGCTTGCCGGAAAAAACGTCGGTTGGAACGAAATCCAAGAGAGCGTGAGAAATCCAGAGAGCTGGAAAATATTTCAGGTGTTGACGACGGGAATGATTTACAACTGCTTTAACTGCATAACAAGCTGCCCGATAGGAAAAACGGAAAAGTGACCCGCTAACTCCTCAAACTTTTCTTGGTGAAAAAATCCCTCGGTGATAAACATCGTAAGCCCGCGACGAGTCTGGACTCGATATCCTCCCCGTTTTTGTCATCATAGCTATTGAGGCTACTCAATGTGGGTAAATGTTCGGGAGCTAGATACTGAAAAACTTCTCCACGGCTTCCACGAATCCTTCGCCGTAAGATTTTCTTGTTACGTGGTCTGCCACGTCCTTAAGAATTTTGGGAGCGTTGCCTAGGGCTACTCCGTATCCCACCTCTCTAAGCAGTTCTATGTCGTTTTGCCCGTCGCCTATTCCGAGCGCGTCTTTGGAACGGTAGCCGAGCGTTTCAACCGCTTTTCTCACTCCTATCGCTTTGTGAACCCTGGGGTCGCATAGGTGAATCGCGTAGCCCGAGTCCAGTACGTTAACTTTTACGCCGCTGTTTTTCAGTGTCTTTTCCACGGTTTCTCTGTCGACTGTTCTTCGAATGGCGATGTCGGTGAATCTGTAGAACTGGTCGCCCGCCTCTTTGATTCTGTCTCCAAAGGTTTCCCTCAGCACCTCTAGTGCTTTGAGGGGTTGCTCCTTTGAGCCCAGTATGAGGGGTTTCTTCCAGCCGATTCTCATTATCACTCCGCCGTTCTCCGCTATCACTGGACCGTTTATTCCCAGGTAAAACGCTAGGGTCAAAAGAGAGCACATTATGTTTCCCGAGCAGAGAACCACATGAACACCCTTGTCTTCCAGTTTCCAGATGGTCTCGATGGCTGGAAGGTACAGCCTGTTTAGGGGTGAGGTGAGAGTACCATCCACATCGGTGACCAGTACAGGAAATTCACGCTTAGTGACCAAACTGTTCCCATCCATTCCATAAACGCTGATTTTAACTATTGCAACTATGTAGGAAGAACATATAAATTAAATTCACTCCCATTAGAGGGATTCTTCGCTTGGCTTTTTCGGATAAACCCAGTTGGCACGAGGACAACACAGAAAGCAGAGGCTCTCCCCCGGTTACCTGCCTATTCTTTAAAGTTTTTGTACTTCGGTGATTTTAACAAAAATTAGGGAGATAGAAGAATAATAGAAAAAAGATGGGAATAGTTTATTTTGTGATTTTGAATGAGCATTTGTCGCCGCCGCTACTCTTTAGAGATGTTATGGTCAGCGACATCTCTTCTCCGAATTTTTCTTCGAAGAATCTCTCCACGAGACTCTCTGTGTAGGTGCAGTAATACTTGTTTGAAATATCAAAGCCCATCTTTTCGAAGGGACAAACCCAGATGTCTATCGCCACCCCGTCCGGTGACTCCTTAAGAGTTACACCATCACTACCCGTGACCGGGGCTATAACCTCGTCCACGAAAATCTTCGCATACTCCCCGAGAGTAAGATTTGAAATGTCGTGGCTTCCCTTTATCCTTTCCGCCGCCCTTTTCCCCAAATCTCTACCTATCAGGCGGAAAACAGCTCTAATAGTTCCCATGCCCATCGTCTCCTCAAGGCGCGCAATAACATTCTTAAAAACGGTGTTCGAAAATTTGTAGACACGCTCCGCTTCCATCTAAAACACCTCTCAAGAGTTTTGGGTTGACTTCCTCACAGCATTGAGCTGGATTACAGTAAAATACTCCAAGATAAAAACGTTTTCTCAAAATAAGAATTTTAATTATAGAATGAAAATACGTTACTGCACTAAAACGAATACATTTGATTTGTTTTGCATGCCCTTGGAAGCATGAAAGGTTCCTTCAATTTGAGGGAACGCAAAATTGGTGAGATCTAACAATTTTCTTTCACACAAAAAACATTTTCAGGATCCATACATTTTTTTACTGTCCACAACTTGCTAACCACGGGTACATAGAAATTTAAGGTCGAAGAACAATGGAATAAGCCAAAAAATTGGAATTTCCCGTAAATCGCCAATTTTGGAAGACAAGAAAATGTTTAATGAGGAAAACTGTAAGCGTTGCAGCACCTGTCTCTCGGAGTGCCCCTTCCTGCAATTACCAGCAGAAGAGGCTAAAAAAGAAATTTCCAGAATGATCGAAACCAGAGAATCCGAGAAGATAATTAGAAACTGCGCGGGTTGCTCGTACTGTAACACCATTTGCCCCACGCAGTCGAACCCAGTCGAACTCAGAAAAGAGTAGGAGTTACGCAGTTGGTCTAGTTGGGGCTTGCGCGGTTGTGCGGGTGTGGGTGGTGACGGAGCCGCTCGGGTTCTGCTTATTCTCATGTTTCAACCTTTTTTGTAGCTTTTTTCGAGAGTTGGACACCTAAAACTCCGGTTTTCACCAACCCGAGGCAAAAAAGGAGAGCTTGACACCACCAGGGACACAGCCAACCCCACAAAACAACCATCAACTGCGTAACTCCTATATTATTTAACCGGTTATTTTCCATACGTCCTTAACTATAGTATGATACTTGAAATGGTGCAAGGTACAATAAACCGTTGGAGGCTGATGCTGTACTATCTCGACACACCACTTCTTGTAGTGTTGATTCTCATCATTCTTGGAGTGTTAATCTACGCAAAACAAGTAATTAAGCGGGGATTTATAGTTATTAGCACGCGTGATAAAGTTTCGCACAACCGTTAAAGACCCAGAATCAATCTAATCATCACTCAAATGGGTTTGACGCTCACATCCGATGGAAGAAAAGATTGTATCAAGTGGGGAAATTCACATACGTCCCAACGGTTTCTCTTTATAGTCCTTGACTCATTTTCTGAGCATATTTCGTGATGAGTTTCCCTTAATTTGAATGAGTAATAAGTACAAAGAAGCGAATAAAGTATCATTATCCACACGAAAAAAATGTGATTCTCTTATTAAGGGTACTAGCGTATTAAGCTTCAAAACAGTAAAGAGAAGTTTTTATACTTTGCTGTATAATTTTTAGCTAGGTTTCAGCTATAAGGATCAGCTGGCAATACCGGATTAGCTATTCGGGTGATTTAGGTTTGAGTAGTGTTGGTTTCTTCTGTTTTTGCGGTGGTGTCTGTGTTGATAAGTGTTGTTGAAAGGATTGGAGAGAACTTGGAAGCAAACTGCAATGTTGTTTTCGCCTATGTTTACGGCTCCTACGCGAGGGGAAGAGCTGGCAGGTTCAGCGACTTGGATATAGCTGTTTTTCTGAGAGACAGTGGACATGAGAGTTACATGGGGCTGCTATCCGAGTTGCCAGTGGACGTAGATATAGAGATCGACGTTAGAGTTTTGAATGATGCTCCACCCCTTTTCAGATACAACGTTATTAAGGAGGGAGTGTTGTTGTTTGTTAAGGATAAAGGAGTTCACGAGGAGTTTGTCTATGATACCCTTGTATCAGCGCTGGAATTGAGGGAGACTCTAAACAGGATGAGGGAGGAGAGATTGAGGAGGATTCTTGATGCTCTTTGAAACGGTTAGTGACGCCATTAAGGTCTTAGAAGACCTAAAGATAAAGAGCATGGAGGAAATAAAAGAAGATTCCACTTTGCTAGGAGGCGTTCTGTGGCATCTCTATATGGCGGTCCAGGGCTGTATAGACATTGCCCTCAAAACTATCTCGAAACTAGCCCTTAGAACGCCTGAAAGTTATGCCGATGCATTCAGGGTTCTTAGTGAGGAGAAGCTGATATCAGAGGAGTTAGCCAAGAAACTTGTTGCTATGGCACGTTTTAGACATGTTTTGGCACATGTGTACACCAAGCTTGATTTAGATCGGGTATATAACATATTACATCACAACCTAGAAGATATCAAAGAGTTCTTGAAGATTATAGCTGCAAAACTCCAAGAAAGGGAAATAGATATTAGCGAAATCTAGCCGGCCAAAAAGCAACATAACCACACCAAAGAAAAGGCGTTGTAAGCCTTGGAACAGGGGCTAAGCATAAAGTTTGTGTCAGAATCTGCTTTTAATCTGTAAAACTGTATAAGGGGTAAATCTCACTCGGAGAGGCAGCAAATAAAAATAACTACCGAGAGGGAAAACGAGCGGCTGAAGCAAACCCCAGTACGCCACAGTTCCAAAGGATCCTACGAGAAGTATAAGCAACATGAACAAGCTCACAACTCGTATCCTATAAACCGATTCAAAATCCCAACCGTCCCAGAACATTTCCGCCACCTCCACGAGAACATGCAATCTAAAAAATGAATGTACGCTCATTTGCATAGGGTAGTTTCGCAGCCCTTTTATTTTTTTATATCCCCAATTTTTCGTTGAACGAAGCTTGCAAAGCGTTTTCTCCACGTTAGCCATTCTACAATGTAGAGAAGCAGAGTGAGACTCGCTAACAACGAGAGAATTGATCTAACCTCCGAGCCGTACATCATTACTGTACTCAGAAGAAGTGCTGTTAAAAATAGGAAAATTAGTGTTAAGAGTATTAGGGCTGTGATAACCCCAGCCCT
>JAUQYY010000115.1 GCA_030587505.1 Candidatus Sigynarchaeota archaeon | reverse complement strand
TCCCAAAAAGAGGTGGACTGTAAAAGGAAGTATAAAAAGTATTTCTAAGGCATCCCCCCACATCGTTGAGCCGGGGGAACTTTAATGGTACGGGAATATCCTTGGTACGATATTGTAAACGGTGAAGAAAAAATATTGTAGGGAGATTTCATTTTAGACTGCCCGATAGTTGTCCCACCTCTGGAGGTATCAGAAAAAGTTAATTTTGAAATTTTAATTACGATGTCGTTGTAATGAGCCAATCGTGTGATCTCGTTCAGAGAAAGATAGATTTGGTTATCGTTTGTCCGGTTTGGCCTTTAGGTGAATTTGAGAAGAGAAGTGACTTTTTCAGAAGTAGGAAAGGAAAAGAAGCACTAAGACAGGGAAATGTGCCTGGATACCATCTACTAAACAAATGTGATCTAAAGGGATTCGAATTGGACTATATGGTTGTCGATTTTAGGAGTGTCTATAGTGTTCCTTTCGATTTTTTAATTAAATTAACCAAAACTGGGGGGAGAAGATTACGTTTACTACCTCCGTATCGGGAACACCTCTCCCAAGCTTTTGCAAGAATTTTTATGAGGGTTGGATTACCAATTGACATACCAGCATTCAGGTAGAGTTATGTTTTACATTCGAAGTGCTTTTGGTTTATTAGAGGGATAGAAAAAACATTTAAAGTTCGTCTTATTTTCGTCTAAATAGCCGTATTTGATGAAAAAAGAGGTTGAAATGGCGTGTGTTTGTTGAAGGTTTATCTGGATAAGGGTTCGGAAAGGGAGCTGATTGCCAGCGAAATCACACTCATCGTTCAGGAGAATAACAGAGTCAAGCTGTCGGATATACAGTTTAGAGAGATCACTCTGGACAACGTTGAAATATCGAGAATAAGTGCTTTGGATTCGGAGCTCATCCTCAAACCACTGAGCTGAGAGGTGGTTTTTGTGAAGGTCATGATCTCCGGGAAGGGCGGGTCTGGAAAGTCCTCGATAACGGTTCTCTCAGCGCAGGTGCTTTCCAGGTACTACAACGTCTACGTTGTCGATTCAGACGAGTCAAACACACTGTTGCCTCGAATGCTTGGTGTGGAGCAGCCGAAACCTCTCGTTGAATACCTGGGCGGAAAGAAGAGTATCTTCAAGCAGGGGGAATCAAACATAGTGAAAGCACTGGCCACCGCGGGGCAGGGAATAGAGCTGGACCGATTACCTTCCGAATACGTCTCCGTTTCCCCTAAAGGCTTTCAGCTCATAACAATCGGGAAGGTGAGAACGTTTGGAGAGGGGTGCGCCTGCCCCTTCAATTACCTGACAAGGGTTCTGCTCAAAAACCTGGCGCTTAAAGAGAATGACCTCGTGCTTATTGACACCGACGCGGGTATGGAATACGTTGGACGAGCCGTCATCGAAGGCATTGACGTGGTGTTAGCTGTAGCGGATCCCACGGCTGAGTCACTCTCACTCATAGGTCTGCTCAAGAAAGCTGTTGAAAGCACAGGAAAAAAATTCTGGCTGGTGCTGAACAAGATAACACCAGACATAGCCGACAAATTCAAAAAGAAGGCCTTAGAGAAAGAGCTTGAGGTGTCAGGCGTCGTCAGGTTCGACGGCGAGATCTTCAGCTCCTGCCTCGAAGGCGGACCTCTGGAGGCGAAAGAAGCCTTGGCGGACGTTGAAAACGTATTGAAAACCACGGGTCTCATTCCCCCACAAAAACAATAAACCAACCAAAAAACAACAACCTTCACCCGCTCTTTTTTCTGGTCATAAAAACGCAGACACAGTAACGCATACGCTGCTATTGAAAAAGGTATCCTAACCATTTAGCATTCAAAACTGTTCCAAGCAGAGACTACCTCCCCCCGCCTACTATATTTTTTGAGCCTATTTTCCTTCAATACGAGTGATAAGCGCCAAAGGGCGTCTAGACCCCTGGGAATGTGATAAAGCTCCTCAGATGCTGAATTTTTCCGCAAAGTATATAACTCTTTTATTTTACCAATAAACCGATTATCAAAAAATCTTCACTCTTTAAATGAAGGGTTCACGTTGACAACTGAGAATTTTATGTTTCCGGCAGAGATTGTCTCTGCCTTGGAGCACGATGGATTCTCACTACTCGTGAAGGGAGACGCGGGAACAGGTAAGACCACACTGGCGCTTGAACTCGTCAGTTACTACTCACAAAAAGGAAAAACGCTCTACCTCGCCACGCGGGTCTCCCCCTCCAAGATTTATCAACAGTTTCCATGGATTGAAGAAAGTATCCCGCCCGAGAACATTCTTGAGGCTAAACGTGAAATCCTCTACCCCCCAGAAAAGCGAACCGACCTTGAATATTCTAACACGCCGAGCTTTCTGAAATCGCTTCACTCCAAAATATTAGGGGCAGAGGGCCCCACAACTTGCGTAGTTGTGGATAGTTTGGACGCCCTAAAAAGTAGTCTGCGCTTGACGGAAAACGGGCTAAACATTGAGGACGTACTCCTGGAAGTGTGTGAGAAAACTCACTCAAACCTCGTCCTCATCTCCGAGACAAGCAAGCCGAGCAAATTAGACTACCTCGTTGACGGCGTCGTCAGGCTCGAAAAGAGAATAATCAACCAGAGGGTTTTAAGAGAATTGATCATCGAAAAGCTCAGGGGTGTGGAAATCAAAAACCCTTCCCACCTTTTCACCCTTCACGACGGAAGATTCGCCTGCCTCGGAAAAGCGTTCGAACGAAAACTGGAAAAACCCAAGATACCCGAACCTGTGAAACCCACAGGCGACAAGATCCCCACATCAATAAGGGTGTTAGACAGCATACTGGGCGGGGGCTTCGAAAAGGGCAGCCTAAACATACTCGAGGTAGACAAAAATGTCGGCATAAACCATGTCCACGTGTTCTTCCCCATCTTCGTCAACTACCTGCTTCTGGACTATCCCTTCTTCCTTGTGCCTTCTCAGGGACTATCCCTCAAAGACGGCAGATACCTGACCGCTCCACTACTCGAAAACAGGGACACCCTGCAAAAAATCAAAAACCTTGTGCACGTCTTCTTTCCGAAACCAATCGACGAGGCGGAAGTGTCTCCCGCACAAATCAACTTCTTCTACGGTCTGGACCCCTTCGACGACTTTAAGAAACTGAAGAAAGCCGTCGTGTCATCTATGAGAGCTAGCGACGCCGACGCGTTTCTCTGCAGCATGAGTAGCGACGCCCTCAGATACGTCTATGGTTCGCAAGCCTTGGGAAACATTATTTCCGGGTGGGTAAGCGAGCTTAAAAAACTGGGGGGCGTGATAGTGTTCTTCTACTTCGGCGAGGAGGATTTCAACCCGCCCACACACCTAGCGTCCTCATACTTCAAACTGGAAAGCTTAGGGGGAAACATCGTGTTCTATGGAGAAAATCCAAAAACCCAGATGTACGTAGTCCACGTCGATCACTCGAAGGGCTACGTGGACACTCAACTCATTCCCATAGCATAATATTGAGACCTCCCCTCTGGAGAATCCGAGTAGATGGAAAAAACAAGGCCGGATCCCGACCGTTAGCGGTTCTTTAGGATGAGTTTGAATCCCTGGCTGGAGGGGCTTCTCTGAAAAAATAAAAAGTTTGGTAGATTTGGTTTGCGTTGGTTTAACCGGTTTTTTCGTACTTGTAGAAGCCTTCCCCT
>JAUQYY010000113.1 GCA_030587505.1 Candidatus Sigynarchaeota archaeon | reverse complement strand
TGGAATCTTGTCAATCTCCAGTTCCAGTGTAATGAAGGTGAGTGACACGGGGCCCCAGCTGAACAAGAAGCTCATTCTGTACTCCTCCTTGATGTAATACTTTAGGGGGAGCCTCATAATAAAGTTTTGTTTTAATAAATAACAGAAAAAGAATAGAAAATGTGCGTTATCTAAAAATTTCACCGCGAAAGATAGTGAACCAGAAACCCAACAAAAAAAGCAAAAGTTCAAAAGGAGCGAATGGCAACCGAACTAGATGGAGACTAGTTCACCCGCAGTCTCTTTATTCGATAAGGCGGCGTGAACCTTATCCCATACCTTCTCATGGTTTCAAACGCCAACTCTGGGTTTCGGAGCATCTCCCTCAACCCCTCAACATGGGCGGCCCCTGTTACAACCAGGATTTTGAAACCCTTCAAACCCTTCTCCAAGTAACCTTCAATAATGTAGATGAGCCTCGCCGCCATCAGGGCGTTCCTCTGCACTATTAGCACACTCCAAAGGCTCGGGAAGACCCTCCTCATCACCCGGGTGTTACTGTCGAATAGGTGCATCGCCTCCTCCCTACGCCCAGCCTCCCAGAGCTGCAGCCCCCGAGCCTCATTAGACCTCATGTACCTCGAGGCTCTGAGCCAGTCTCTAATCTCCCTACCCGTTACTGACCCCCTTATTCTGGAGTGGATTTCGGGCTCATCCATGTCAATGAGCCAGATATCCGTGTCCTTGTTAGCGAGATAATCCGTGGAGATTATGAACTCGCACTTCCGGTCGCAGCTCCCTCTCCTCGGACAGTTTAAACACACCCGCTGCAGAGCGTAGTAACGGCGGGGGCACAGCTCAAGCGCTACGGCTTCCGGCTTGAGTTCTTGAACCTTCTCCATGACTTCCATAATACTCGCTCTACTGAAATGGGCTGTTCCAACGAATTCAACGTACCTGGTGTAGTCGGATTCACCCACGCGGTTTACCGGCACCTCGGTACCCAAGGATTCAGGCACTAAATCCTACCCCCTACCGAGCAGACTCCAAACCTAATTATTGCTTCTTTTTTATCCTGATTTCGAGTATTCTGTTCCTGAAGTCGGCTTTCGCGCTGTCGCAGTCAACCTCGCAGGGTAGTTCGATCACCTTGTAGAACATGACCGGCGAGTCAACCCTTATCTCAAGGTTCCTCTTGGTGAGGTTGAGTTTTATATCGTCCCTGCTACGAGCCGGAACCTCAGCGACCACCAGCAACTCGTCAGGGTTCTCTATTACGTCAACCAGAGCTTCCCGACCTGCGTTATGGGCGTGAACCACCGGAGGTGCCTCGATTCTTCCTTCTCTCCGGGTTCTGGGTACGAATTCCTGTTCCTCGAAGAACACTGGTTCTCCCGAATCAACGTTTTGTTCGCCCAGGGGTATGTCTGAGTGTTACTCGTATCTTACGAAACCCTTGTAGTTCGGCCCCTCAAAGGGAATAATGAGCGAGTCCTCCCCTTCGCCGAATTCACCCGACTCTAGGGCTTGCCTGACGTGTTCCATCAATCTCTGGAATATCTCGTCGAATCTAAACAGTTCATCAAATCCGAATATGTCCCGGAAGCCTCTTCTTTTTGGTTCCATTTTTTCCAACCCTCCTAACGTTTAACATCTAAGTGAATACTTTGCATGCCAATATATTCCAACACTTGAAAGTATATAAACTTTCCTTTTTGGGAAATTACTTACCGAAAAAGTAAGAAAAAGGTAAAAATGCGTCTCCACCAACCTACAATTAAAAAATATCCGAGCACAAGCACGCAAGTTGAAAACAGATGGAAAAATACAAGACACTCGAGATGGAGTTGCCTGATCTCAACCAACGCTTTGGAGGAGGCGTACCCTCCAACGCAACCGTACTGCTGTCCTTTCAGACAGGAGCAGTGTTTCAAAAGTTCACCTCATGGAGCTTCATTAACCAAATGGAAAACCCACACATCATAGTAGTGAAGTACAACGAACCCCCGGAGCAGCCTAACCCATCTGAGCATAGGTGTTCCCGAGGAGGAAACAATCAAGTTTTCCAGGAGACTGTTCCGCCTACACAAGAATTATCACGACCTGGCGTTCTACCTCCTGAACATGGACGCGCACTCAAGGAGGTTTCTAGCCGTAATCACCCAGCTTATGGACATCGTCATAAACTTCAAAACGGAGGAAACTGAAAGCAAGCTGAGAAACTACCTCCAAGTCACAAAAGGTGTTTTTCTCACAGATTCAACAAAGCTGTACTACGAAGTAGACGAGAGAGGAGAGCTAATCTTCTTTTAGAAACCTAATCCCAGGAGCCCCCAAAATTCAAAGTGTAAGAAGAAGTTTGCCACCCGAAGGCCGAAAACGTACACTCGAATGAACGGTTCAAAAGGGGCTGCCTCACAATTTTTGGGTTTACAGTTCGAAGTCTAGTTCCAGGTCCTGTAGCTCCATAACCTTTTTGATTATACTAGCTATCTCCACAAGCTTGTTTAAAACAAGTTTACCGATTATCGAAAGCACGTATCCGTTGTATTCCTTTGAGATTGCACGGATGCGGAGCAGGTCGTCGAGAGCTTGAGCGATGGTTTTCTGGCTATAGCCAGATAGCCGGTGGAGCTGCGTGAATGTGATGGGATGGTTTTCGGCAATCAGGCGCATTATCCTGTAGCGCGACTCGTTTGAGATGAGCCTAAAGATGCTGATAACAGTGTCCAGGTCTTTGGCGTCGATGGTTCCTGGACTTATGTCCTCTTCAAGCAGAATTCTCCCACTCCTCGTTACTATTCTCAGCTTCCTGATCCTCGGACGCATTTCACAACCCCACATGAAGGAAGGGAAAGCAACTTATTAAAAGTTTACCCACTTTAAAGTTACTTACCGAAAAGGTGAGAAAAACAAGCAGTACTGATGATGGAATAGCTTTCACAATAAGCAGCTTCGAAAACTCTCAAAAATCGGAAAGGTTTTTTTGTGTGCTCCTTGATGCATGGTCTCTCCTTTCAGCAACAAATCAGAATGTCACAGCAAGTCACTCCGGGAAAAAAACACTATACAATTCCAGAAAATGCTCCCCTTATATGAAAGTTGGAATGATTTGTTTCCTCGGATGCTTAATCGCTGTATGGCGGTGTTTCTACTCAATCGAAAGCATCAGTCAGAGAGAACGATGCTAGCGGGAAAATTATATTTAAAAACACTAC
>JAUQYY010000111.1 GCA_030587505.1 Candidatus Sigynarchaeota archaeon | reverse complement strand
GAAGCTGCGAAGAGGAAGTACGGGAAGGAGCCGGAGCACCTCCTTCTGATTGTGATGACGGCTCCGCGACACGTTGCAAGGCAAATGAGAAGAATAGCAAAGGAAAAGAACATAGACCTTGTGATAGGAAAGGAAGCCCTGTTCGAATAACGGGTGAATTAACACCGCTGCTTTTAGCCCTGCGTTGGTTTATCGTTGACTTGGTCAGCCTCCTTTTTCCTTCTTCCAATCTTTGGAGTTCCGCCGGCTCATTTGGCTCCTGTGGGATAAGAAATAAGTGTGTTTGGTTCCTTTAACCTTATGGCGGTGAAATGGTTTGAAGGAAGGCGTATTTTTTGCTGATGCTTCCGGAATTGACCCTGAAAGCTATGTGATTTGCACCTATTATGTTGAAACCCGCGGAAGCCTCGAGAAGGCTGGGGAGGCGATAGCCGCGGAGGAGTCCATAGGAACCTGGACCGATGTCAAAACCACGACAATCGACATCCAGAATAGGCTGGCGGCGAAGGCCTTTATGTTCGAGAAGAAGGAAACGGGAGTGGGGCTGATTAAGATAGCCTACCCTCTGGAGCTCTTCGACTTTGAGAAGGGCGGTATTCCAAACATTATGAGCATCATCGCGGGAAACCTTTTCGGCCTATCCGCGCTGAGAAACGTGAGGCTGCTCGACGCCGAGTTCCCAGAAACAGTCCTCACACACTTTCCCGGTCCAAAGTACGGCTTGGAGGGTGTGAGGAAGATCGCTGGAACCGAGAAATCCTGTAGACCCCACCTGGGAACGATAATAAAGCCCAAGGTGGGTCTCAGTCCCAAAGAAACCGCGGAGGTCGCCTACGAGGCGGCGGTCGGAGGTGTGGACCTCGTTAAGGATGATGAGACACTTGTTTCCCAGAGCTTCTGCCCCCTGGAGGAGAGGCTCTCCAAAGTCATGGAGAAGATAGACCTCGTGAAGGAGGAGACCGGCCGCACGGTTTTCTACGCCCTTAACATTACGGGGAACCTCCGGAGGCTCTTCGAGTTCGCTGACTACGCGGTGGAGAACGGGGCAAACATGATAATGCTTGATATACTGTTGTGTGGCTTTTCTGCGCTGAGACGCTTGGCGGAGGATTCTTCGGTAAGGCTTCCCATCCACTGCCACAGGGCGTTCCACGCAGCCTTCACAAGGAACCCGCTCCACGGAGTCCACATGAAGGTGATAGCCAGACTAACGAGACTCGCTGGAGGAGACCAGCTTCACACGGGCACCGCCGCGGGAAAAATGGGCCTCAGAAAGGAGACAGGGGAAGTGGTGGAATCCAACAAAGCCTTGCTTCAGGAGTGGGGTGGCATGAAACCCGTGTTTCCCGTGGCTTCGGGGGGAATTCACCCTGCGCTGGTTCCAAAGAACATCGAGGTTCTGGGCACGGACCTCGTGATCAACGCGGGCGGCGGGATACACGGACATCCGGACGGAACGAGAGCTGGGGCAACCGCGATGAGGCAGGCGATAGACGCAGCCATGCAGAAAATCCCCCTGGAGAAGTATGCGGAAACTCACTTAGAGCTTCGAAAAGCGCTTGAGAAATGGGGCTACAGATATGCGGAGAAATCTGGATATCTCGAGTAAAGATACAGAGCGTAAGCTCTAAGAAATAACTCTTTTACAAGAAAAATGTACAATCTTCTGGAAACATTTTTAAGGAGATGGTATAGATTCGACTTTTTATAATTTCTTTGAATGGTGTGTTTAATTGCTCAGTTAATAATCGATATTTTTACTTTTTGAGCGGAAATCTTTGATTTATTCTAAGAAACCCATTATGTTCTTTCTTTTTTGGTCATATTCTACTGTTTAACTGTTAATTTTCAGAAAAATACCCACTGTTTAATTAGTGGTTAGAGTGGCTAGAAGAATAAAAATAGATATTGACACGGTACTAGATTCTTATGATCTTGTAGGTCTTGATACTTCAGAATACGTTGACACTCCTATCAAGAATATTCTGATTATCAGTTCTGATGGTTTGTGTCTCGTTGCCATGAGTAGAGAATGTTATGATACTACTCTTTTTGCGGGATTGCTGAGAGCCGTAGCCCACATGGGAAGAGAAATCATGGACTCAAAAGTCGAATCAATCTCCTTTAAGAACCAGAAACTATACTACATTTGGAAAAGCGAATTTTTCTTCGTTGCCCACGTCTCCGAGATGCTTCCTGAACCTGTTGTTTACAGATTTTTGACAAAACTAGCTAACGTATTCTTAGAGATATTTGAGGCTGTGCTTCCTAATTGGTCGGAGAATATAAACATTTTTCGAGACTTCGAGGAAGAGCTAAAAAATTATTTCAACAAAAACAGGTTAAAAAGCTTCGTAAAAGAGTTTTTGCAACAGTACCAAGCCAAAGACATATTTTTACTCGACATAAAAAAGTGCAAAGTGCTTCTATCAACCCAACTAACTAAGGGCCTAAAGAGTTACAGCAAAATGGTTCGAAGATTCTACGAGTCCTTAAACAGGAGTGGAAGAAGCCCTTACGGGGGCACTGAAACCATTTTTCTGAAAAACAAAAGAGACTCCCTCGTCAACATCATTAAAGAAAACAAGTGTTTAACAATCGTTTTCGACCAGAAAAACTTCTTCGATCTGCCTTCCTTAACCGCCCTGACGGAGGAAATGCTAGAACTTCTATTAGTAGTAGAAAAATCAATGGGGGTAAAGAAATGCAGATAAAAACAGAGCTGATTAATATCCTCAGAAAGATTGAATCCGCAGATGTGGATTCACCGCTGCACGAAATCTGTAGATGGTGTGGCTGGTACCAAAAACTAGAAACTAAAAGACTTTTCGGATCTCACTTCAAAAAACCATACAAAATCTGTCCCGTGTGTGGTTGTCCGACTACAATAATTCCTGATGAAATAGTGTACGCATGCGCGTTGTGTCGAAGAATACTTGTGGAAAAATTTGTTATCTCCTTTGACGGTTTCAAAAACGTGTCCTCTGTAGATTATGAGTATGAATGCTTCATTTGTGGAAATACGAGAAAAATCACGGCGTTACATCTTTGTGGCGATGGAGAACTCGGTGAGTGTGATGCTTTAATAATAGCGGGTGAAGATAAACCAGTTGGATTCGAATGCATCAGATGCCGTAAATTCGTTCTAAATACAAAAATTTAGGATTTCTAAACCTTGTTTTTGTCGAAACTCTACAAATTTTTTCGCTTGTCCTCGAGTTCGAGGGCTCGGAAGGGCGCTCGAGAAGTGGGGTTATAAATTCCTTGAGAAACCCGAATCCCTCTAGCGGCGGGATTCCACAACCGTTTTTGTCCACTATTCCCACTTCCTAGGAAACATTTTTAAGCGGTTTATTCCATCCATGCTTTCTGCTCTTATTCTCTGAAACTCAATCAGTCTTTTCATGCGTTCAAAAACGCTGAGAACGTAGCTGTTCGAGAATACCGGTTTGAAGGCTCTCGGGTACGGGGGGTAGTGCTTCCACGTGAGCCTTATCCTCTCACCGTACTCCTCTCTCAGCTTCTTTAGGGTAAGGTAACCCACAAAGCAGAAGGGACATATATAGTCTGAGAATACGTCAATCTCTATAGCAGAACTTTTCCCCGTCAAGCGTCTCAACCCGCTTTTCCAT
The DNA here is from genome assembly GCA_030587505.1 of Candidatus Sigynarchaeota archaeon. GTDB lineage: Archaea > Asgardarchaeota > Lokiarchaeia > Sigyniarchaeales > Sigyniarchaeaceae > Sigyniarchaeum > Sigyniarchaeum tengchongense. The sequence goes on along the minus strand of JAUQYY010000111.1, from coordinate 1,102 downwards.
TTTGGTACCCTTTGGAGTTCTTATCCAACACCTAATTTTTAAGTATTTTCGCCGCCTATACGCTTCCTCCTCTTCTCCTCTTTCTGGCCGAAGCCCGGTCATCCTGCGAAAAAAGGAAGATATAATAGTAAGTTTGACTCTATGGTTCGAATCAAAACGCGGGGTTTTTCGAAGTGAGAAGGATACGATTCGAAGCCGAGCTGCCCCCGGAGCAGCCAAGTTTCCTGGACAGCCTGTTTTTCGGCCCTCTACACTTTTTCGACTTCGTGGTTATAGGTGTTGTACTCTTTTTCGCGGCTGGCCTGTGGCTGGTGGGGCCACCCTTGGTTTACGATGATTTTTACCACATGGCTGTGGCTCAGCAGATATACCGCCTCGGCTTCATTCCCACATGGGACTTCTGGGAGTTTGTTCCCGTTGGCCGCCCCCACCTCTACCCGCCGCTGCTCCACGCCGTTATGGCGCTGGTAATGAGGGTTGGTGGTGGGGATGTTCTTCTGGCGGCTAGACTGGTTAAGGTTGTAACCTATCCCCTCCTTGTCCTCAGCCTTTGGTGGTCAGCCAGAAATTTTGCGGGATATAACTCCGCCTTCATCACCGTGCTGGTGTTCATAGGCGTCTTAACCACGCTCACCGACGGGTATCAGATTCACCCCGCAACCATCGTTCTCGCGATCTCCTGTACACTTTTCTGGACCTTCACGCAGAAAAAACTTGTAACCTCAATCCTTCTTCTGACTATTAGTCTATGGTTACACATAGCCATGCCCCTCCTCATTGTAGTTGTTCTGGGAGTTTTTTCCGCGCTGCGAAGGGACGAGGGGTACCCCGCGTTTTTCGCACAGGTTCTCATATCATCCGTGTTGTTCTACTCCCCATGGCTTGCTCACATACTGTTTAACCTGAGCTGGCTATCAAACGTTGGAACCCCCCTGGGACCCCACATCCCAGTCCTAGCTTGGGTCCTGGGACTCCCCGGGCTACTCTACTCGTTTAAATACTACCGGCACAACAGCTTCATCTTCGCCCTGCTCGCTCTTGCTCTAACCCCCATGTTCTACTCCTATGGACACCGCTTCTGGATATACATACTCATTCCCCT
>JAUQYY010000097.1 GCA_030587505.1 Candidatus Sigynarchaeota archaeon | reverse complement strand
GGATGACGCCTGTTTGACGGAAGACGGCTTCGCATATTTCGGTTGAGCCGGCTAGGGCTCCCACGTGGGCCATCGCGGCTTTTTTGCCCAGTTCGCTGATTCCTGACTTGTATAGGAGGAGGGGTTTTTTGCGGGTTGCCTCTTTGGCGGCGTTCATAAATCCGCGGCCGTCTTTGACGCCTTCAAGGTACATCATGAGGACCTTGGTTTTTGGGTCTTGGGTGTAGTACTCGATTAGCTCGGGGATCTTGATGTCTGCTTCGTTTCCGGCGTTGGTGTATCGGCTTACTCCGATTCCGTGTTTTTTGGTCCAGCCCATCATTGCGACGCCTGGGGAGCCTCCCTGGGTGATTATTCCCACGTTTCCGAAGTCGGGTCTTACGGGGGAGAGGAGGGCGTGCATGCTGACTGAGACGCTGCTCATTCCGTTGCAGTTTCCTCCTGTGAAGCGCAGTCCGCCTTTCCGGGCTATTCTGACTATTTGTTCCTCGAGTTCTCTTCCTTCTGGGGTCCTTATCTCCGAGAAGCCTGCTGATATCAGGATGGCTGTTTTGACGTTGTTGTCGACGCAGTCCTGCATAACCTCTGGTACGACTCTGGAGGGAGTTACTATTATGGCTAGGTCGATGTCTTCGGGTATGTGGCTCAGTGAGGGGTAGGCGTGTATGTTGTTGTAGACTTTTTCTGAGTTCGGATTCACGGCGTAGAAATTTCCGGTGTATCCTCCGTCGAGTATGTTCTGGGCGATTATGCTGCCGACACTCATAAGCCTTTTCGAGAGACCGATCACAGCGGTTGATTTCGCGTGGTAAAGGGGGTGGAGTTGTTCGACGATAGAACCCAACACCAGGCCTCCATTCAGACTAATGTTCAAGAAAATCAACAAGGTTAACTGTATGGTGAATGAGAGCATGATTCAGTAGCTAGAACTCTTTATAAAAGTCTTACCGTTCCGATTGGGCTTTAAAGCTGGTTGATTCCCGGGTTCTGGGTGGCGTGTCTGCTTGGGGTCTGGGTGCTGACAGGGGGTTTCTCGAAGAGAGGGTGGTGTGATTTTTCCGCGTGTCTGGATTCAGCCCTAGCCTCACGGTGAGGGTTACCTTCACACGAGGCTTCTACGAAGAGTCGGGGTTTCCTTGAAAAAAATGGTTTTGATTCTGCTTGTTTGTGCCTGTTGAGTTGTGGGAAGTAGACGATCCTTCGGTGGGCGTTCGGAATGCCTGGCGAATTGGTCAAAAACAGTTTTTGAGTGTTAGTGTTTGGTTTAGTTTTTTTATGATTTGGGTTGCTTCGCTCATGATGGTTTCGATGAGTTCGCGCACCGAGGGTATGTTGTTTATTCTTGAGGCTACTTGGCCTGCGCCGATCAGGCCGTTTGTTACGTCTCCGTCTCGTTGTGACGCCCAGAGCCGCTCGTCTTTGAGTTTTATCAGTTCTTCTAGGGAGAGGGTGCCTTCGGCTTCTATCCGTTGGAGTTCTTCTGCTCCCTTGTTTCTCAGGGCGCGTGCGGGGCCGTAGACTCCCTGGGCGACCATGTCACTCCATTCTCCGGCCTCGACTATGAAGCGCTTGTAGTTGGGGTGGAAGTCGGACTCCTGTGTTGCGAGGAACCGCGTTCCCATTTGGATTCCCTGGGCACCTAGGGCTAGGGCTGCAACTAGGGTCTTCGCGTCGCACATTCCCCCGGCTGCTACGACGGGTATCTTGACGGCGCTGGTCACGGAGGGGATTAGGATGAAGGTGTGAACTATCCTGGGGGGTGAGTGGGTGTGGCCGCCTGCCTCGTAGCCTGAGGCTATTACCCCGTCTACTCCTAGTTTTTCCATTTTTTTGGCGTGGTATGCGGATGGAACCACGTGGAAGTGTAGCATGCCGGAGTCCTTTATTTTCTTGTGGTACCGTGCCGGGTTTCCGGCGGAGGTGATGTATAGCACCATTCTTCTCTTCAGCTCGGGGTCGTTCTCCCTCTCCTCAAGTACGGTGTTTACGTAGGCGTCTGTTGTTCTGAGCACAATGTCGGGTACGTGCTCTCCGACCGGCGTGTTGACCGCAAAGTTGTTTTTTGTATTCTTTTTCACTGTGTGTATGTACTCTCGGATTCTCTCCGCTGCGACCTCGGGACCAACGGTCATCCCGGGTATGCTAATGGTTCCCATCGCACCGGCATTCGAAACCGCCGCAGCCAAATCAACTGTACAGTACGGTCCCATTCCGGCCTGTATTATGGGATATTTAATTCTCAGCAGGTCGCACAACTCTGTTTTAACGGTTAGAGACATTGTATCGGCTCCCAACTTTATTTTCGAATCGTAAAGGTGTGTTAAAAGTGTATTCTGTTTCTCGGGTTAGGGGGATGTTTTGTAAGTCCTTTCCTGTGGGGTTCCTATTCGGTTATTTTTTCAGCCTGCCTAGAAGCTTGGTTCACCTTCCTTTCTCGGAGACGACGTGAGTTTCAGATCGGCTTCATAAACTAGTTTCATACCCAGTTTAATCCATGGTTACCCTCTCTGTCTAATGTTTAATTTTCGTATCTTTCCCTTACTCTTTCCTTAAATTCTTTTGCCTCGGAACATTTCCGATGGGATTAATCTAGATTTACTCAGCATCACCATTCCTTTTTGAGTTTCCGTGAATGAATTCTTATTAATGGCTCCTTGCAGAGTAGAAATCGAATCATTATTATCCGTCATCTGACTGGATGTACACGACAAATAAAACACTGTAAACATGAAGTGAAATGATAATAGGATTACCTGTCACAAATGCTGAGAATACTGGTTACAGAAAGATGTTTAGGATATAGAGAAGAGAATCGCACTGTTTTGTGCCTGTCTAAACGGCACTAGGGTTCGTAGACATACAGTAAAGTAATTATTATTCAAGAACTCGTCGAAATGACGCTGTTAAAAAATATCCATTTTTCTTCTTTAATTTTGCTAATGTCGAAAAAGAGAGAGACGAATTGGGCGAAAATGTTTAGGCTATATTACTTGTTCTTTTCTTAGCTGTTCTATTTCTTCCTTGCTGTAGCCCAGCTTTAGAAGGGTTTCCTCTGTGTGTTCTCCCAGGTGAGGCGCACGCATCCTTATTTCTCCTGGAGTTTTACTAAATTTGACGGGTATACCGGTTTGTTGGAGTTTTCCCACCTCGGGGTGGTCAAGCTCTATGACCATCTCTCTGGCTTTTACTTGTGGGTCGTTGAAGGTTTCCTCGAAGGTGTAGACAGGCCCTACGCAGACATCGTGTTCCCAGAGGAATTTGACCCACTCGTCCCTCGTTTTTGTGAGGAAGATTTTCCTTAACTCCTCGGTAACTTCATCCAACTTGTCGAGGCGCATCTCCCGAAAGGACTCCTCAATGTGGCCTAGGTCTTCTCTCCCGATGGCTTTGAAGAGGTTCCTCCAGAACTTGTCCTCCAGGGAGCCGAGGGTGAGATACTTGCCGTCCTTGGTTTCATAGACGTTATAGATAGGAAGAGCTCCAGAGAGAAGCATCTCACCCCTCTTGGGGTTGACCTTCTCCACGAAGTATCTCGCAGCGTGGACAGTGAGCCAGGAGACCACACCGTCCAGCATGGCGAAATCAATGTACTGTCCCTTCCCCGTTCTGTCCCTGGAGATTAATCCGGCTAGAACGGAGAACGCCGCGAACATTCCCCCCGAGAGGTCGGCGATCTGCACACCGGGTATCACGGGTGGCCCGTTGCGCTGGCCAGTGATCCCGAGTATCCCCGCGATTCCGATGTAGTTGATGTCGTGTCCGGGTAGGTCCCTGTAGGGTCCGTACTGACCAAAACCGGTGAGGGAGAGGTACACAAGTTTGGGGTTTATTTTCTCGAGTGTTTCGTAGTCGATTTTGAGTTTTTTCACCACTCCCGGCCTGAAGCCTTCGATGAGAATATCGTACTCCGCGGCGAGCTTGTACAGGATCTCCCTTCCCTTGTCGGTCTTGAGGTTAATGGTTATGCTTTTCTTGTTTCTGTTCAGGAGGTGGTGCATCGCGCTCTCCTGCCCCACTATGGGAGGATACCATCGCACGTAATCTCCGAGGAAGGGGTCTTCAACCTTGAGGACATCAGCCCCTAGATCCGCTAGGAGCAGGGTGCAATAGTCTCCGGGCAGGAGACGGGTTAGGTCCAAAACCTTTATTCCGTCGAGTGGCCCCATTGTTTCAACTTCCCTTTCTAAGCTTATGTCGAGATATGAACGTGTTTTTTAATATTCGTTTCCAGATAGAAAGAGTTCTACTTTAAAGGCATATTTAAGTTTTCGCTAGCAAGAACCCTTGGTTGCATGCGGTTGACAACACTAAATCGAATGGGATGGTATATTAGTGGAGTAGAATTTTGCAAAAAATTTTCTGGTTACAAATAGTTTATTATTTCTGTTACTCGGGAGATGTCTCTTCCTATGTGGAGAGCCAGTATTCCGGGACAGGCTCTCTTCGCTCTTTCTATGTTTGAGATGTGATCGTCGACGAAGAGCACCTCGCTGCAATCGATGTTTATTCCGTCTTTTTCTTTCAGGAGTGAGAGAACCCTCCTTATGTTTTCACCCTTGTCGCCCCAGTTGACTTGGGGATACACGAAGTAGTCTCTTAGTTCGAAGAGTTCCAGGCATTCGAGTACCCGGTTTGGTTCGCTGTCGTTGAGGCTGACGAGTGATATGAGAATTCCCCTCTCTCTGAGGGTTTCTAGCAACTGCCTCACGCCTCTGAACAGGGTTATCCGCTTTCCCTCGGAGTCCACTATCTCATCGTCTACTCTTGTCAGGGGTGGAGTGAGAAGGCTCACCCAGTATCCGTAGGACGCCCATAGGGTTTCGTCTGCATCGAAGATAACGAGCTTTATCATTTGAATCACTCTACAATCTAGCAGAAAAACCATGGGGATATTGAAGGGAACCTGCTTTTAACTTTTTTTAGAAGAAGTAGAGTGATTGTGCTACAGGTTCTCTTCGAACAGTGTGAAAAACATTGGTTGGGATAAAGAATAGAGGATGATTGGTGAAGGAGTTTAACGTTTTGGTGTGAGTTCTATGTCTGTGACACAGTAGACGTTTAGAAACTTAACGGTTATGTTATAGTCAAAGTTGCCGTTAAGGGCGGGTGTTTTTGAGATGCAGTCCTCCCAGAGTTCTTTTACCTGCTGCTCGTTTGTTAGCCCCATTTTTTTGAGTTCTTTCTTTAAAGCAATTGCTTGCATTTTTTTGGTTCCATTTTCTGCTTCCATTTTACACATCCACACTTGGGACGCTGTCATCGCTTCTCACGTATATTATGGCGCCAAATAAGTGTTTTAAATCTTTTGTTCGATATTGTGAATATCGCAATAAAGTCGTTTGAAAATGAATTTTTGTACAGCATTTTTTATGAAATTTACATAAAAATTCAGTTTTGATGAATTATTTCGCATAAGAAGGTTTTTACCCTCCAAAATCTCATCCTAACGTTAGAAATATCAAAAATTTTTTTCCAGAAAAATTTATGAAACCTCTAAAAAAATTAAAAAATTCTATTATTTTCTAGTCCCTAAATATACTTCTTGATCTCAGTGACGTCAGAGATATCGGAGCCGATGTGCAAAACCTTAATCCCGGGGCAGAGATGCTTCACATTAAACACGTGCGCCCTGCTGTCGTCCACGAAGAGAACCTCTTCGTACCCTATGACCACGCCGTGCCTCTCGCGGAGAATAGTCAGCAGGTTTTTCACGTTCTCTCCCTTATCCCGATAGTTGACCTGGGGGTACACGAAAAAGTCGAGTTCGAGCGTCTTGAGGCACTCCTCAACCATATTGGGTTCGTAGTGGTTCGAACTGGCGATGGAGAGGAGTATACCCTTCTCCCGCAGATGGTTTAGCAGTTTCCTAACGCCCTTAAAGAGGCGGAGCTTCTTCCCCTCGGCGTCCACAAGCGTGTCCCGCCCTGTCCGTTTCAGGGGAGGGGTTAGAAGGCTTGCGAACCCTCGGTCGATTGTCCACAGGGTCTCATCCGCGTCGAAAATCGCCAGCTTGATCATAGAACCACACGCTGTTGGTTGACAAATCCTGTTTGAGTTGAAAAAGTTTTTTAATCTTTTGGTGGGGAAAGCCTTATTGCCAAAAAGAACAAATATTTCGCAACAGGCTTTCTGGAAACACGCGTCTCCAAAATGTTTAAAGCAAAATAAGCGGGCAAGTGATTATTCGAGGAGAGAAAGGCTGTGAAAACATCTAAGCGTATGGAAAAGATTCCGCCCTCCGGAACGATTCGAATGCTTGAGCGTGCTAAGGAGCTTGAACAAAGGGGCCAGAAGGTGATACATCTAGAGGTCGGAGAACCCGACTTTGACACGCCCCGGCACATCAAGGACGCTGCGGTGAAAGCCCTGAACGACGGATTCGTAAAGTACACCAGTAGTAAAGGGATACCGGAGCTCCGCGAGGCGATAGCCATGGACGTGGAGAGAAGAACAGGCGCACAGGTTCAACCCAACGAGGTTATTGTGACGCCGGGGGGTAAGCACGCCATTCTCTGCGCGGTGCTAACCCTGATTGATCCTAGCGACGAGGTTTTGGTTCCGGTGCCTGTCTGGCCCACGTACAAAGCTATCGTGAAGATGGCTGAGGGTGTCCCCAAAGAGGTTCTCTTCGGGGAGGACTACTCGGTTAACGAGGAAGGTCTCAAGGAGGCCATAACGCCGAGGACGAAAGCTATTTTTATCAACTCTCCGAACAACCCGACTGGGGGTGCCCTGACGAGGGAAGAAGTGAAGATAATCGCGGATATAGTGGCGGACAGTGGACTCTACGTTTTTTCGGATGAGATATACGACTCCCTGACCTACGATGGTTTCAAGAACACGAGCCTACTGAGTTTTGAGGAGATTCGAGACCAGACGGTGTACATTCACGGCTTTTCCAAGACCTACGCCATGACCGG
>JAUQYY010000083.1 GCA_030587505.1 Candidatus Sigynarchaeota archaeon | reverse complement strand
AGGGGAGTCGGGGCCTGGCGGCGAGGTGAAAACCAAAACACTAATCAGACCCACCAACCGTATTTAGTACCAGAACCGTATAGAGACTCTCACATCGTAACCGGTTCTCGTTCCACTTTTCACTTTTTAGTGAAAATGTGTTCGAGTAGAGTTGAATGACTTTAAAAACCTTTGTTGATTGTACCCTTTAATAGATTGAAACCTTCGAAACTCCTTTTATCTCCAAGAACTTTGGGATTAGCTCTCCGGGTATTTTCCTTTCGGCGATAAGTGTTAGCCTCGGCTCGGGGCTAAGCTCGGGGTCGTCTGTGAGGGCTTGTCTGATGCTGATTCCCTCCTTGGCGAGAATCATTGCGGCGTTTGCCAGTATTCCAACGCTCCTGGGGTCATCTGCCGTTATCTCGAGCACTCCGAGGTTTAGTGGGCGTGCTATCTCCTTCAGGGAGAGTCCTGCGGATCTCATGAGAGTAAAAATGGTTCGAAGTTCCTCGTTTTTGTTGATCATCTTTATGGTTTCTACCACTGTTCTTCTGTCGACTCCCGCTGCTTTTGCTATTCTGATTATCGGTATCTCTATGTTGTTGCAGTAAACCCTCCCGTTTTTGATGTTCAGACCGTTCTCCACTAGTACTCTAGCGACAGCGAGTCTCTCTGGGTGGTCGGCAAAGTATTCCGCGGTTTTTCGCCACATATTTTATCCTTCACATGTCCTTTGTAATAAGTTTATATGTACATTTTTGTACACGTAAGATTTAAATTTAACCTATGTAAGAGATACTGTACCTACAAGTTGCCTAAACTCAGACCCATTACCGGCACTCACGGGAGAATTAACAATCAGCAGATAGGTGAAAAAAGTGGTAACCAAGAAAATACTTCTAGATGAGGAAGAAATACCTAAAAAGTGGTACAACATACTTCCAGATCTTCCAAAGCCGCTGCCACCCCCCCTTAGCCCCGAAACAAGGGAGCCGGTTAACCCAGCGGCTTTGGAAGCCATATTCGGAAAAGAACTGATAAAACAGGAGGTAAGTCAAGACCGCTGGATAAACGTACCCGAAGAGGTACGGGAAATCTATCGAATCTGGAGGCCGACCCCACTCTTCAGAGCAACGGGCTTGGAGAAAGCGTTGAAGACCCCGGCGAAAATATACTACAAGTATGAGGGTGTAAGCCCTCCGGGAAGCCACAAGCCGAACACGGCCGTAGCCCAGGCCTACTTCAATATGAAGGAAGGCATAGAAAGATTAACAACCGAAACCGGAGCGGGGCAGTGGGGCTCTTCGCTGGCATTTAGTTGTTCGATGTTTGGGTTGGAGTCAACTATCTACATGGTTAAGGTTAGTTATCAGCAGAAGCCTTACCGTAGAGTCATGATGGAGAACTGGGGTGCTCAGGTTTTTGCCAGCCCCAGCAGCAACACGGAGTTTGGCCGAAGGGTTCTGAAGGAGGATCCTGACAACACAGGAAGCCTCGGATTAGCCATAAGTGAAGCCATGGAGGATGCGTTAAGCCATGATAACACGAAGTACACTCTGGGAAGCGTACTGAACCATGTTCTTCTGCACCAGACGGTTGTTGGTCAGGAGGCTCTAAAACAGTTTGAACTGGTCGACGACTACCCTGATATTATCTTCGGGTGTATCGGTGGCGGTAGCAGCTTTTCGGGATTGTTCTGGCCCTTCTACTACGAAAAGGTTTCGAATCATGCTCCCAAGGACTGTGAGTTTGTGGCGGTTGAACCCGTTGCCTGTCCATCTCTGACAAGGGGGTACTACATGTATGACCACGCTGATGTGGCTCGGTTCACTCCGCTTCTCAAGATGCATACGCTTGGACACACGTTTATCCCACCCCCGATACACGCTGGTGGCTTGCGTTATCACGGAATGGCTCCCACACTGTGCTTGCTGAACGTGGAGGGCGAGGTTGGTATTCGTGCTTACAACCAGGTCGAAGTGTTCGAGGCAGCCACGCTGTTTTCCAGGGCTGAGGGCATAATTCCCGCTCCGGAGCCGGCGCACGCAATTAAGGCTGCGATCGAAGAGGCCTTGAGATGCAAAGAGACTGGCGAGGAGAAAACCATACTGTTCCTGCTCTGCGGCCACGGCCACTTTGACATGCAAGCCTACGACGATTATCACTCCGGAAAACTGGAAGCGTATGAGTATCCTCAAGAGAAGATTGATGAAGCCGTGAAAGAGCTGAGAGAGCTATACCCATGGATAAGTAGTCAGTGAACTTAAGCGTGTAACCTAGGGCTTCAGAACGCGGTTTGGCTATAGGCACTCTTTCCTGAGGGAATTGAGGCCTAAACAACTCTTTTTCCCATTTAATCCTTTTTTGCCGGAGTGTTTTTGGTCAGCTTCTTCTAGTTTGTTATGTCTGTTCTTTTGTGAAACTTGTGTCTCTGAAAAAGAGAATTTTGTGGTGTTTATTAGGTTTTTTAGAACAAATCTATGCTGTTTACGGCGGCACAACGATACATGCCAGCGTGGTGATTCGTTCCCAGCCTAAACGGCGAGTTTAGAATCCCAAAACTCTACCTGGAGTAAAGGAGGAATGTCGAATGTCTCGATTTCAAACCCTATATGACCAGGCGTTTGACGTTTTGAAGGATATGGAAGAAAGTGTTCCCTCCATAGATTTCTCCCTACTAACTTACGCGGATGGTAGAATTCTAGCCACTACCCTGAGGAAAAAAGTGGATCAGGAACTCATAGCGTGCGTGGAAACCATGGCTTTTTGCATAAGTTCAAACCTATCGAATCTCTTAACCGGAGGAAAAATCGAAAAACTCGTAATAAGCGGAAAAGATGACGATATTCTGATTCAGGGTGTAGGACGCCACACGATTCTAAGCATAGCCATAAAAAAGGGAACAGACGTAAGAACGGTCGTTAGCAGTATTGCGAATACCACGCAGAACTTGAAAAAATAGAGGAAAACTTTGAAACCTTTCTAAGCCAGTACTATTCACCCTCTAGCACTTTCTCCACATCGGCGGTGTAAACCTTTCACCAAGTCAAAGTGAGTCGTCAAAAGAGTGTAAACGTTGTGTTGAGAATCATATTCGTATGGATTCTAGGTTCTGGCGGGTGGTATGCCCGCCTCAACCTAACCGTTTTTTTGGCCTCGGAAACCGTTTGCGCTACAGGGCATGTAGCGTGTTTGTCTCCAGAAATTATTGTGGGTGCCGTCGAACCGTGTTTGGTTTAGGCTCTTTTGATGAATCCTGGTTTTGGCTCAAATAACAGGCCGTCGTTTTTCAGTTGGGTTAGGGCCCGGTTGACGAAGGCCGCGTCGATGTTTTCCAGTTCGGCTTTTTCTATCACAACCTCTATGGGAACAG